>DAIRTB010000442.1:0-2479 GCA_036804105.1 Bacteroidota bacterium
TTTAATCCTAATGAGGCAGATCCTTATCTCTACATTTCTACAGAATCAGATTTTGAGGATTTGATGTTTCAGCTGGATTCCACGAACCTGGTTAAAAACAAAATTACTTTTCTCTGGGTTGCCCAATTGTTGAAATACGATGCCAAAGTTAAACCTGGAAAATACCGCATCAAACCCAACGAAAGCAACCTAACAGTTTTGAGGAGACTTCGGTCTGGAGGACAAGAAGCCGTAAAATTTACCTTCATAAAATTTAGAACCTTAATTGATTTAGCAGGTTTTACGAGCAAAAAATTTGATTTCGACTCTTTAGCCTCAATGGAAGTTTTGGGGGATACTAAATTGCTAGACAGTTTGAGTATTGCGCCTCAACATCTAATGGGGTTATTTATTCCCAACACCTACGAAATATATTGGAACACCTCGCCTTTACAATTTCTGCTAAAAATGAAAAAGGCTCAGGAAGCATTTTGGAATGAGGCACGTTTGCAAAAAGCCGAAGCGCTTGGGTATAATAAGGAACAGTTAACCATTATTGCATCCATCGTAGAAGAAGAAACCAATATGAACGATGAGAAGTCTAGAGTTGCAGGTGTTTACCTTAATAGGTTAAGAACTGGGATGAAGTTACAAGCAGACCCAACCGTAAAGTTTGCGCTACAGGATTTCGCATTAAAAAGGGTTAGAACAGTACATACCGAATTCGATTCGCCTTACAACACCTATTTTTATGAGGGATTGCCGCCTGGTCCAATTTGTACCCCTTCAATCAAAACATTAGATGCGGTTTTAAATGCGGAAACGCATAAGTACTTCTATTTCTGTGCTCGGTCAGATTTCTCTGGTTACCATACCTTTGCTGCTGATTACGACACCCATTTGAAAAACGCAAGAGAATACCAAAGGGCATTAAACGCTAATCAGATTAACTAAGATGTATCAATCTAAAACAGAAGTAAGGGTTCGCTATGCTGAAACAGATCAGATGGGGTATGTTTACTACGGCAATTATGCAACCTTTTATGAAGTTGGCCGAGTGGAAGCCTTACGAGATTTAGGCTTATCTTACAATGAATTAGAAAAGATGGGAGTGATGATGCCTGTGCTAGAACTTCGCTCCAAGTTTATTAAACCAGCATTTTACGATCAACTTCTTACGGTAACAACCATCATTCGGGTTCTGCCAAATACCAGAATTAGATTCGAATATGAGATTACAGACCAAGAAAACCAGTTATTAAACCTTGGCGAGACCACGCTCGTTTTTGTGGATATGGCTAAAAACAGACCCATAAGTGCTCCTGAGGGTATTTTATTGGCTTTAAAGCAATTTATAAATGACTAAAATTCACGTTTGGTTAAATAAGTTTGCTTGGTATAGGCGTTTTTTAGAAATGCTTAAAAATGTTTCTTTGCCCTTGTTTGAGCAAGTGCCAATTTATTATGTGTTGCGATTTTTAGTTAGAGAATTAGAAAAAACCGATATAAATCTAAGGGCTTCGGCAGTTTCTTTCAATTTCTTTTTGGCTTTATTCCCAGCAACAATTTTTGTATTTACCCTTGTGGCCTACATTCCAGTTAAGGGATTTGAAAGTAGTTTGTTAGATTTCTTAGCTATTTGGTTACCAGAAATGGCCTATGATACGGTAAGGGCCACAATTTTAGACATTGTAAATAATCAGCGAAGCGCCTTATTGAGCTTTGGTGTTTTAGCTGCCTTGTATTTTTCTACCAATGGGGTGAGTAGCTTAATGGAAACCTTCAACAAAACCTATGAGATTTTTGATAGTAGAAGTTTTTTTAAGCAAAAATTAATAGCCATTGGTTTAACCATAGGAGTTACGCTCTTGTTACTTTTTGCACTTATATTATTAGGTTTTGCTCCTTTTTTAGAAGAGTTAATTCAGAGCTATTTTAAAGTAGATCAGCGAATTATAGTGTGGATATTTTTAGTATTAAACTGGATAATTGTACTTACCCTGTTGTTGTTTGCCTTTAGTATTCTGTATTATTTCGGGCCTGCCACCAACGATACCTGGCGCTTTATTTCGCCAGGAAGTATTTTAACAACTGTGTTGTTTTTAGTAACCTCTTTTGGTTTCAGTTATTACATCAATAATTTTAGTTCCTACAACAAATTATATGGCGCAATTGGTGTTTTACCTATGATGATGTTGTGGATGTATCTCAATTCAACCTTAATAATTTTAGGTTTTGAGTTAAACACCAGTGTGTATCTTAATAGGAAGCGTTTGTATAAGCCTGATAATGTGTAGATTGTAATAATTTGGAAATATTTTCGCCAATATTTTTTGAAAATAAGTGTAAGGTTGTACCTTTGCACCCGGAGAGCTGGCAGAGTGGTCGATTGCGGCAGTCTTGAAAACTGTTGACTGTTACAGGTCCTGGGGTTCGAATCCCTAGCTCTCCGCCCAAAACCTAAAGCGCTTAGTTTAAAAACTTAAGCGCTTTTTTATTT
>DAIRTB010000443.1:0-1551 GCA_036804105.1 Bacteroidota bacterium
GGGCGATAATACCATAAGTTTTTACCGAAACCTATGATTTACATTCTTTGCTGCATACTTTGTACTGCAGCCCTTTTCTTCATATTCAGAGCCTTCGATACCTATCATGTAAACCGATTTCAGGCCGTGGTTATCAATTACTTAACCTGCACTTTGTTTGGTTTAAGTAGATCTTACAATACCCTTTTAGAAACTTCGCATGGAACAAGTTGGTGGTTTTTCGCCATTTTGCTGGGCACGCTTTTCATCATCATGTTTAATGTTACGGGTTTGAGTTCTGCAAAAATTGGAGCTGGAATCAGTAGTGTAGCATCGAAAATGTCTTTGGCCATTCCCATAACGTATGCCACTATTTTTTTGGGTGAAGAACTGAATCTTATTCGGAAATTCGGTATCGGTTTGGCGCTGGTTTCTGTTTTATTTACTGCCTATCAAACAGAGAAAAAGCAGATTACCAATCTAAGTAACAAGCTGAAATTCATCATCATAATTATTGTTTTTCTGGGATCTGGAATTATAGATTTGTTGTTGAAGCATGTTGAGAAAACCATTCTTCCAGTTGGCGGCTTAGACGATTTTCTAACCATACTTTTCGGAACGGCGTTTGTGTTGGGCACCATCGGTATGTTCGTTTTCAAAGAATTGCCAATGAAGAAAAGCAGTATTATTGGTGGCATTTTGTTGGGTTCTGTAAATTATTTTTCTCTTGTTTTCTTGATGAAGGCGCTAAACCAGCCCAATTTACCCGCATCGGTGGTGTTTCCACTTAACAACATGGGCATTGTAATGGCCACGGTTTTATTGGGAATAATCTTCTTCAAAGAACGTTTATCGCCTGTTAATTGGCTGGGCATTGCTTTGGCGCTTGTCTCTATTTTTCTTTTCTCGTATGATTCTGGATTCCTATAAAACCATCAGCAACAGGGGAGAAGGGCTCTACAAAAGCAAGGGAAGCAAATTTTTAGGTTTCGCTTTTCCTGTTGATGATGAAGAGGAAATTAAAACACACCTAGCTGACTTAAGAAAAACGTATTACGATGCCACACATCATTGCTATGCGTATCGCCTCAATTCCGATGGCAGTATTTTTAGGGCCAACGATGATGGCGAACCTTCAAATACTGCGGGCAAACCCATTCTAGGCAAACTCCTTTCTTTAGAATTAACCCATGTTTTGGTTGTTGTAATTCGATATTATGGCGGCACCCAATTGGGAGTGCGTGGATTGATAGACGCCTACAAACTTGCTGCTGAAGAAGCACTTCTGAATACCGAAATCATCGAAATTCCCATTGAAATACCGCTGCAATTAACCTTTGCTTACGAATTACAAAACGAGGTAAACAAATTACTTAAGGGAATGGGCATCACCCCAAAAAACCAAAAGTTCGATGTGCAAATCCACTACGATTTAAAAATCCCCCAAAGCAAGTTTGAAGACGCCAAGCAGCAGTTAATGCAAATTTTCGGGCTGGAGGTTAGGTGATTAGTTGATTAGTTGATGTGCTGATGTGTTGATTGCTGATGTGTTGATGTGCTCTAAATTAGAGC
>DAIRTB010000443.1:1561-2477 GCA_036804105.1 Bacteroidota bacterium
GTGTTAATTGCTCTGAATGAGAGCCTCTTTTGTCTGAATCAGGATTTACAAGATTTCAGGATTTACAAGATTTTCAGATTTTTTTTTAAATATATAATGAATTTCCTGCCTATCTTTTTAATCTATTAATCGTGTTCAAAAAGTAAACCCAAACTCTTGGCATCTTTAAATCTTAAAAACTCAGCGAAACATCTCATGAACGCATATGAAAAAAAAGGGGTGAAGATTTGTATTTATAACAATCGCCAAACATAGCCCACGGTTTCAACCGTGGGTAAATTTGGGAAACCATAAGTTGTAACGGTTTTAACCTTTTATAAATTGAAGGCATTTGAAATTTAATATAACATGGTTTTTCAGATAAAACGGTTAAAACCGTTTGTTTTATAACGCAATCCTTTTTCCCACGGTTGAAACCGTGGGCTATGTACAAATATAAACTCCAATATCTATATCATAAAAATGCTCTTAGGCCAATTATTTGCACGGCTTAATTGCGGGCTCGACCCGCAATCTCCTAGGTTGAAGGATTTTCTAATTTTTATTTCAAAGAGCTCTTACACCCAATTTCCTGTTCATTCTAAAATTCTTATAAATCGTGTTCAAAAATAGACCCAGAATCCTGCCCATCTTTTAATCCTTTAATCGTGTTCAAAACGTAGCGAAGACAATGAAAACAGAAATTCTATCGTTGTACTTCGACAAGCTCAGCAACCAAGCCCGTCGAAGCGGAAACGGGTTTAATTAAACTTGAAATAAACAAAATGGACATGACAACAATCTCAGAATCTAATTCAACCAAGTATCTCGTTTCAGCTTACTTAAAAAAATGTAAGCTTCAATATGGTGCAGCGTATGAAAATCTTATTTTATTTGGCGTGAAACCCAATGATATAATTAAGTTTATTGAACGTCC
>DAIRTB010000444.1:0-2465 GCA_036804105.1 Bacteroidota bacterium
ATGCTTTTGGAATGGATAAAGATGCATTTGCCTCTGCTATGGCCGTTTCAAAATCTAGGATTGAAGAGTTGAAGAAATTCAATTATTTCTCAGATGCGCAACCCTTCGAGAAAGATAAGCTTGCAGAGTTAGAATCTCAGCCAGCCTACAAACGCAAAAATGCAAATTTGGCTGAAGAAACCTCTTCCAGCCAATCGAATGTTTCTAGATTTAGTTTGAGCAATCAACAAGACGGCAAGCCAGAGATCAGAACCAAAAATTCTTTCTTGCACGATAAAGCAGATTAGATTAATTAAGTTGTTTAGTACGTTCAAAGCCAGCTGGGAAACTAGCTGGCTTTTTGTGTTTTGTTTTATAGTGAAAAATAATATTCGTTGAATTAACTTAAACTTGAGTATCTCGTTTATTCAAATCCGTGTATATCAGTTATATCCGTGTATTCTGCGTGCCATTAAACTCAATTAAAGGAAATTCAGTTACTCATACCTATATGGCTTCCAACTACTCGATATCCAGGTGTTTGGCTTTGGTTCGTTTTCTGTTGGCAAGTTGTTAGAGTTTTCTTCTGAATTTTCTGTTGATGGAGCATCTATAATTTCCGACGAATTTATTTGAGCGGCCTGTTCTGCTGCCAAGCGAGCTTTCAATAAAGCTTCAGCTTCTAAGTACCAGGCTGGGATTTCTTCGTCCTGCTGATGGACTACTTTTTCTGGAAGATGTTCTATGCCAACATCATTTTTACGGTAAGTGAGCGCTAAGACTAAACCAGCTAATGCACCAAAGAAATGGCCTTCGTAAGATATTTGGGGAGCAATCGGCAACATGCCCCAAACCAAACTGCCGTATAAAAAGGTGACGAGCAAAGAAATGGCCAACAAACGTTTATTCCCTCGCAGAAATCCACTGATAATTAAAAAGAAAGAAAGTGCATAAACCAAGCCGCTCATGCCAATATGCGTTGCTGGTCTAGCTGCTACCCAAACCCAAAATCCACCAGCAATAATGCTAATAAAGATTACCCTAAACATTAATTTTGGGTAGAAGTATTGCAGCAATCCGCCTAAAATAAAAATGGGTATAGTGTTAGAATACAGGTGATTAAGGTCTCCGTGGATAAAGGGACTTAAGAAAATTCCTCTCAAACCTGTGTAATTTCTTGGTGCAATACCAAAACGCTCGTAATGCAAATTGAATTCTTGGTTCAGCCAAAAGCTTATCCACATTATTGCAACGAGCACTGCTGGAAACCAGAAGATGGCAAAACCTTTAGCTATAAGTTCGCTGTTTTTTGTTTGATTTTTGCCTCTAAATGAAATGTCTTCCAACTGCCCTAATTGGTTTTTAGAATTATTTAGGGAGAACACGCTTTCACACTAACATGTTCAGATTGGAATTGATAATTAAAATTGTGTTGAAGGCTAGACGCTAAGTAAATGCTATTTAGATCTATTTAATTTTTCGGGATTTTGTCGAGTATCGAAGACATCAGCGATTTTTATGATTTCTTTAGCTTCATCAACTGAGTAGATTATTTTGTAGTTTGTATAAATAATTTTTCGGTATTCTATTTTCCTGTGGGAAAGTGCCTCCTCAACTTGCCCCAAAAAAGGTAATTCTTCCAGTTTATTTGTTGCAGATATTAACTCAAATAATAATTCACTAGCTTTATTAATACTGACATTTTCCTCAAAATACTTAAAAATTATATCAAGCTGTTTTTCAGCAAACTGAGACCAAATAATTTTCATTGAAACTATTTGAATTTTGCCAGCAACTCAGCGCTGCTTTTATAATTTCCATTTTCAAAGTCCAACTCAGATTGATCTATTCTTCTTTCCAGTTCTTCTTGGCTCATAGGTTTGAAAGGTTGATCATTCAAGTCAGTTTTAGCCATTTTTAAAATTCCCTCAAAAAGAGTAATTACTTCTTCGTTCTGCAATTTTATAAATTCCTGAATAAATTCTATTTTTCTGGTTTCTAAACTCATTTTTACCTCCTTATTCAAAAATACAAAAATAAATTTGCTAGCTCTAGATTCATTCACCTTTATTTAAGCCTCGCCGTCATTCTCCATTCTCAACTCTCCATTCTCAAAAGCGCCTGCTCCAAATCTGCAATTAGATCTTCTGGGGCTTCTATGCCAACAGAAAGGCGAATTAACCCCGGCGTTATGCCAAATTGTAGGCGAACGGATTCATCAACATTTGAGTGGGTCATGGTAAATGGATGTTGTGCCAGAGACTCGGTGCTGCCCAAACTTACTCCGAGGCAGATGGTTTGAAGTGCGTTCAGAAATTGCATTGCGGAATTATATCCTCCATGTAAAACAAAAGAAACCATGGCGCCATGCCCCAACATTTGGTTTAAAAAAATGGTATTCTGCTTTTCTCCCAGAATAGCTGCGCCTGGATACCAAACTTCTGCAATTTCTTTTCGACTTTCTAGTAATCTGATTACTTTTTCTG
>DAIRTB010000445.1:0-2462 GCA_036804105.1 Bacteroidota bacterium
AGTGACAGAACAGCAACTGAAGCCCATAGATACAAGTACTTTTCTCATTCCTTGGGTATAGGCTTAGAATGGGTGGAATATTTTAAAAACACTTGGGGATATGGTATCTGCTTTAAAATTGGTAACGATATGCTGTATAGACGTAGCATAGAAAAAACTGAATATACTTTAGATGGAGAAAATCTTTTACCTCTTCTCAATAAAAATCAAACCATGTTTATTTTCAAAAACGAAGTTCCTTCTAACGCAAACACTAGTATAAACGAACCCACCTATGCTCCAAGAGATTTCTTGCCTCATATTTATGCCCAGCTTACCTTAAGATTTATCTACTTGCGCTAAAACTGTTTTATGCTCAAAATTTTACCATTTGTATTTATCTGCTTGTTTCTCGAAATTGAAACAGCATTTGCTCAAACCAAAACTATTGTTTTTCAAAATGCTAAAAGTGGTGCTAAAGTAGCTTATGTACAACTTTTTAGCCAAGATAAACTATGGGGCTTGAGCGACGAGTCGGGCATTTTTAGGTACGATGTTGTTCCAGCGGGTAATATTTGTGTAAAAGTATTGGGTTACCAAGACACTTGTTTAAATGCAGAAGCCATAAGAGACCTAAACCAAGGCATTTGGTTACTTACCCCACGCTCTTTCCAGATGAAGGAGGTTTCTGTTACTGCCGATTATTCTAGCTTTAGAAACCTAGATAGGAAATACACCAATACACTAACTCAAAATCAAATTCGCTCCATTGGTCAGCCAGGTGGCGAACCAGATCTTATGAGAAGTTTACAACTGCTTCCAGGAGTAAATAAAGCGGTAGAAGGAACTGCAGATCTAGTTGTTAGAGGTGGCAATCCAGACCAAAACCTCATTTTAATTGATGGGATTCCGCTTTATAACATCAACCACTTTTTTGGCCTTTTCTCTTCGCTACCTGTTTATGGGGTTGATGAAGTGCAGATGTACACCGGGGCATTTCCTGCTCAATATGGAGGAAGACTGAGTAGTATTGTAGATGTGCGTTTAAAAGATGGCAACTTTAAGGAGTGGAAGGGCGAAGCAGGTTTCGGCTTGGTTTCGCTAAAAGGTTATGTTGAAGGTCCAATTATAAAAGATAAGGTTTCTATTTCGGTTGGATTTAGACAAACTTGGTTAGATTTGGTTATCGCTCCATTTTTTACCAAACAAGAGCGAGATGGTATTTACATTGGCTTCGGAGATTACAACGCTAAAGTATCTTGGCGCATTAATAATAATCAGAAATTAAGTGCCTTTTTCTTTTCCGCACGAGATCGATTTGGAAACAGAAATTCCGTTGGTTATCTAAACACCTTAAACCAACGATGGAACAATCAGATTTTTGGGGTAAGTCATCATTACTACAAAGAAAAAATAAAGCATACCAGCTCTGCTGCCATTTCGGGCTACCAATTTGGCATAGACGAAAGAATAGATTTTAGAGATGGTCTCGGTAGAATTCTAAGAAATAACAGCAGCGAGTACAACTTTAAATTGCGAGATTTTTACCTTCAGCATCAGGTTGATTATTATGTAAACAATCGCTTTAGATTGAATTATGGCGGACAATACAGGCGACATTTTGCATCTATGCCGCAGTTTCTGAATGATGAAACCTTGTTTTTAGAAGATGGAAGCGTAATTGGTGAAAACTTTTTTATTACGGGCGATCCGGCTAGAACGGTAGATGAAATTAGCCTTTTTTCTCAAAACTATTACAATTGGGAGAATACCTCTTTGGGAGTTGGAATTAGAACAGGTTTGTTTTTCAGCATGTTGGGTGTAACGCCTTATGTTGACCCAAGAATCAACCTGAAGCACAACATTGGCAAGAAATCGCAAATAAGTTTTGCTTTCGATATGAACCACCAAAGCTTGCACGAGGTGCGTTTGAGTAGGGTTAGCATCGCCACAGATTATATGTTCCCAATGGGTGATGATTTCGGATTGGCGAGATCGCTACAGGTTGAAAGCAGATACCAATATCAACTTTTCAAAAACGGAACTGCTGGTGTTGCAGTTTTCAACAAAAACTTCTGGAACTTAGCTGAAAGAGCTGAAGGTTTGCCCGTTCTATATTCAGAATCTCCAGCAAATTTGTTAGACAAAGCCATCGGAAATGTATATGGCACCGAAACCTTTATTGAGTATTCTGGCGAGCGCTTTTTCTGGTTGGCATCCTATACCTACAACAAATCGCACCGCCAATCTGACGAGATGAACAAGGGCGTGAAGTTTTTATCAGATTTCAATAACACCCACCATTTTAAGACAAATTTTACGGTTGCTTTAGGATCCAGAAAAAAACGAAAGCGAGAATTTGGTCTTGCTTGGTATATTGCAACAGGAGTTCCTTACACCCTACCAACACATTTCTTACCCAATCCCTTCCATCCTTTCGGAGACTTGATTGCGGTAGTTCCTGCAAAAAATGAGCAGTTTTT
>DAIRTB010000446.1:0-2454 GCA_036804105.1 Bacteroidota bacterium
ATCCCGCTTTAAGAAATAAAATTCGGCCTTCGCCATTTCCATTTGTCCAGTTTATGGTGGCAGAATTTCCGGTTACATTGGTAAATTGAACATTAGATGCAGAAACTGTTGGGGAATCTAAGGTTGAAAAGCTAATTCTGGTGGGGTTTAAATTGTATAGACGATCGTTGCCGGTTCCATTATATTCGAAAACGGCTAGGTGATAGGTTTTTCTGGGGAGTAGACCTGAAACATTGCCATTTGTGCTTCCAATATTACCAATCACTACATTGCCGTTACCCAATACTGTTCCATTCCCAAAATTTGCATTTGCAGTATAGCTTGTTCCATTATTCGGCACAAAATCAACCGCCAAACTATCTCTTAAAACCAACATTCTACCTGCGCCATCGCCAGCAGTCATGGTAAAGTTGGCAGCATTACCAGAAACAAAAGAGTTAAGCAAATTGGTAACACTTTGTGAAGGTGCACCCACTGTAGATTGACTTCCTATTAGCGGATTTTGTTGATTATAAACAATTCCAGATCCACTTCCGTTGGCTTCAAATAATGCAATATGATACGTTACTGCTGGCGATAGGTTTGAAATATTCACGGTTGAGCCGGTACTTAAATACACCACTTTACTGCCATCGCCCAAAGCAGGTGCAGATTGGAAATTTGAACTTGTTGTAGGCTATATAAAATCGGTTGGAGTAGATGTTACCTGGCTATTTGCACGCATAAGCATTATTCTTCGAGTTCCGTTTCCGTTGGACCAAGTTATAGACATACTTGTTCCTGTAACTGCTGAAAACACCAATCCAGTTGGCTGATTAGTGGGAGCACCTAGCGTAATCTGAGCCCCAGTTAACGGCGGAATTAATTGGTAAGCAGTTGCTGCACCTGTTCCATCGAATTCATAAATTGCGAAATGATATTGTGTATTGGCACTTAATCCGGTTACATTAAAGCTCGAAGAATTTCCTTTAGCCACTACAAAGTTTCCAGTTCCTATTTGATCGGCAGCGCCAAAAACTCCTGCATTATAATCTACACCATCCGTTGGAACTCCATTAACTGGCCCATTTGCCCGTGCTAAAATCAACCTTCTTGATCCATTTCCAGGTGTTAAACCTACTGCCATCGAATTACCTTGTAAACTTGAAAAAGAAATGTTAGACGCTGCAAGTGTTGGTCTTAAACTCGTAGTTTGATTTGCAACCACACCAGGAGTTAAATAAATGGGGTTACTCGATCCATTGTATTCGAATGCTGCAATATGATATACGGTATTTGGCTGAAGATTTACCACATTGATATTCACCACACCGGTTGAGTTTGCCACCACAAATTCACCAGAATTAGGTACAATCTGACTACCACTGCCGAAAGATACACTTGCTGTGTAACTAGTTAAATTGGGTGGAGTATTAGAAATTGGTGATCCTGCTTTCATAACCAATAAAATCCGATCACCATTTCCACGGGTTAGAGTAATGCGCATACTGTTTCCTGAAATGTTTGCAAATTGGATATTACTTGCTTGTACAGTTGGTGCTGAAATTGGAGAGAATTGTCCGTTAGCAGGATTGGTAACTAAATAGTTTGTATTTGCACCAGAACCATTGAATTCGAAAACCGCAAAATAATGGGGTGTTAAGGGCGTAAGATTGTTTACAGTTTGAGTTGATCCAGTTGGTTTCCCGATTACGAAAACGCCTGGTGCAATTGTACCACCAGAACCAAAATTCGTGCTGGCGGTATAATCAACCCCGTTTGTTGGAGTTGCAATTATTGGATTCAAACTAGCAACTACCAATCTGTTCGAACCATTACCGTTCGTCCACGATAAGTTAATGGTGCTTCCATTAGTTGAAGTACCGTTTAGATTGCTTGCTGGGGTTGTAGGAGCCTGAGCAAAAAGGGTGAAAGGGATAAGCAGGAATGCAAATCCAGCTAGTAAACTGTTTTTGAGAATAGATAAAATGGGCATCATGTTTTTATAATTATTGTAACATTAATGCTCAAAAGTACCTTTGGTAACACCACGCTTAGGGCTTCATATTTCTTAGGTCGTATCTCAGTGAGTAATTAGCCCATTTCAATGTGTCTAGCGAATTATTTTATATTCAATGATATTTAGATTGGAGATGACAATTTAGCCAGTATTTGAATAAAGAAGCATTCAACCGACAAATTTATTTCGCACCTATAGTGCTAATAAGATGCCCTCTGCATTTTGGCGCACGGATTTGATGGAATTGCCACTAATTTATTAGCCTACGATTTTATAAACTATTTTTTGGAATAGCTCTATCTAATCGAAAACTTGTGGATATACCCCACGTTTTTTTCAATCGTGGGAAATTAATACAGCTAGTATTTACAACGGTTATAACCGATTTTTTAAATTTCTTGCCAACACTTTCTCATTTTCAATAAACTGTTGCCAAGATTAAGGCAACGGTTTTT
>DAIRTB010000447.1:0-2454 GCA_036804105.1 Bacteroidota bacterium
CAAGAATCATGCTTTCAGCTACTTAGAAGCGCACATTTGGGATCAAGTTTCCATTAGATCTGAGGGTGAAAACTTAGTTTCGGAGATTGCGCCACTTTCCTACAGGCAAATGCGGGGCATCGATTTTTACGACGCCATTGTTCCAGTTCTAATGAATTCGCCCAAAATTACCTGGGTGAAGGATTTTGCAAAAACGATTGTTGATTTAGAGGATGGGGTGAAGGTAAATACTGAAAATGAGACCTTTACAGCTAATTACGCTTTTAATTCTATTGTTGGATTGCAAGAAGCTTTTAAAGAAGCGGCCGCCAATTCAATTCTCCTTTGGCAGCCATTTTACGGATGGCATATAAAAACCAAACAGCCGGTTTTCAATCCAAAAGTACCCATGTTGATGGATTTTGATGTTCCTCAGGACGATGAGTTGCGGTTTATGTACATTCTTCCGTTTTCAGAAAACGAGGCGCTTCTCGAGTACACAGCCTTCACAACATCACCCAAAAGTAAAAAGGAATATGAGAATGGGATTGCGGTTTATATTCAGCAGCATTATCCAGGATTAGAATATGAAGTGCTAGATCATGAAACGGGTGTTTTGCCCATGAGCGATGTAAAGTTTCATAAAACCTTGAAAGCTAAGCATATAATTCCAATCGGCACCATGGCTTCTAGAGTTAAACCAAGTTCTGGATATGCATTTCTAGCTATTCAAAAGCACACACAGAAATTGATTGAAGCAGTGCAGAAAAATCAACTAAGCAAACTAAACTTTGAGCAGGGCAGATTTCGGATTTACGATCAAATCTTAATGTTTCTGCTTACCCATCATCCACAAAAAGGAAAAAGAATATTTTTAGACCTGTTTAAAAAGAATCCATTTCAACGAATAATGCGCTTTTTGAACGAAGAAACCACTTTTGCAGAGGAAATCTTAATTATGAATTCCGTTAACCGTCCGCTCTTTACCAAAGCATTTTTCCAGCTAAAACTAGGGTTGAAATCTAAAAAGAAATTAAATCTCTAAACCAAATTCGCTTTGCAACTTATTGAAAAGCAAGGAAGTAGGCAATCCCATAACGGTGTAAAAAGAGCCGTTTATACTTTTGATGTAGTTTAATCCCAACCAATCTTGCACGCCATAAGCGCCAGCTTTATCGAAGGGAGATCCTGTTTCAATGTATTTTTGGATGGCTGCAGGAGGGATCTCATTGAAATGCACTTCTGCAATATCTGAAGCTGTAATATATTTTTCTCCTTGTCTAATGGCAAATCCCGTTATCACCTCATGCGTATTTCCACTCAATTGATGAAGCATTGCGGTGGCTTCTGCCTTGTTTAATGGTTTATTGAGAATGGTATTGTCTATTTTTACAATTGTATCAGCCGTAATTACAATACTTTCTGGATACTGAATGCAGTAATCGTTGAAAGCAGCTAACTTTTTGAGTGAGAGATAGATAGGAACTTCGTTTAAATCGAGATCATCTGGAAAAGATTCTTCAATGGGAATTACTAGGTTTTCGAATTTGATTCCCATCAAGGCCAATAGTTCTTTTCTTCTAGGCGATGCGGAGGCCAATATTACTTTTTGCATACTTACAAATATCTGTACATCAAGTAAAAGGTTGGAATTGATAGCACGCCAAAAAGCATGATAAGCTTGATGAGCAGACTGATAAAAGAGTAATCTTTTTTCTCTTTAGCGGTGATGATGCGGTAAATGAGAAGTAAAAGCGGAAGATTTAAAAGCAAGGTAACATATAGAAACGCAATGGTGTCGCCACCGTTTAGCTGAAGAAACGATAAGTAAGCCAATGCCGAAAGGGTAATCAAGGCAATTGCAACCAACAAAATCTTGGTTTTCGGGATGCCCAGCACAATCGGAATTGTGTTGCAGTTGCTATCAAGGTCGCCTTCCATATCTTCGGCATCTTTTACAACTTCTCTAAGGAAGGTGGTGAGTACTGAAAATCCTGCATAAACCCCAACTCCATAGGCCAATTGAATAAATAATTCTGGAGTTCTAGCTTTAATAACAGAGAAGAAAACGAATTCGTAAATGGCTGGAATAATAACCGAAAGTCCTGTTAAAAAACAAATAATGAGGTTTCCGCTGAGGAATTGTCTTTTATAATTGCTGCTGTAAGCCCAAAGTAAAAAGGCCGATATAAAATGTACAAAACCGAGTTGCCAAAATCCAACCTTATGGCCTAAATACATGCCAATGATTATGGCTATTGCATTGAGCATTAGATGGATAAGCATGGCATGGCGGCGTTTAATCCGCTTGCCAATAATTACTTTTTCTGGTTTGTTGATAGAGTCGATGCGAACATCGTAGTAATCGTTTATAATGTAACCTGCGCCTGCAACTAACAAAGAGCTGAACACTAAAAGTGCAAAGTCGATGTGCGACATTATTAGGTTGTAGCCGCCTAAATTGCCGATTGGTTC
>DAIRTB010000448.1:0-2441 GCA_036804105.1 Bacteroidota bacterium
ATGTTTTTCAGCAGGCCCTAATTTTTATCTTATAGGCATTTTGATTTAGTGGCATCTAGAGTTGATGGTTTAGTTTTCTTTTTTACCAATAAGAAATTAAGAGTAAAGATTCGCTTGGCTAAGGGTTAGGAAACGAGAATGCTTTAGCCCTAGACTATCCTTCACTTCTTAATGTTGATATTAAATAGAAACTATCCTTTTCAAACTAATCAAAAACAAACCCAAGGCAGTAATTCCACCATTTACCAAAAGCAATTCGAAACCGAACTTGTAACCATTAAAAAGGACAGCCGAATTTTGATTGAGAAAATAACATATAATCGGCGATAGAACACAAACCAAAGGCACCCATTTATCCTGAACTTGTCGCTTGGTAAAAATTCCGAAGAAGAATAATCCCAACAATGGGCCGTAAGTATAACCTGCTATTGTGAAAAGTTCTTTAATCACCGCTTCATTATTCAATGCTTTGAAGGCAATTATCAGTATTCCAGATAAAATGGAAAACCCAATGTGCACCAACATTCTAGTTTTGACTGGGGGATTTTCCTGCTTTTCGAAGTCCAAAATATCTACACAAAAGGAAGTGGTTAATGCCGTTACGCTGCAGCAATCAATCCCAGAAGAAAAATTACGCCCATTACAGGTCCAAAATGTTTAAGTGCCAATAAGGGAAAGAGTTGATCGCTTTTTGCAGGTAGCGCAATTCCTTTTATTTCAACATATTCGTACAACAAAGTACCTAACGATAAAAACAGCAGGTTTACGAAAATGAGAATTACGCTAAACCAAATCATGTTTTTACGTGCATCTTTAAGGCTTCGGCAGCTGAGGTTTTTCTGCATCATGTCTTGGTCTAAGCCCGTCATGGCGATGGTTATAAACATTCCCCCAAAGAAATTTTTATAAAAATCTCTGGAATCTGAGGGGTCGAAAAAGAAAATCTGGCTGTTGGGGCTTTCGGTTACCAAAGTAGTTAATGCACCAAATCCTAAATCTAACTCGCTAGCAATAAGGTAAATACTTAACACCACGCTCAATAGCATGAATGCTGTTTGAAGCGTATCCGTAAGAATAATGGTCTTAATTCCTCCTCTAAAAGTGTACAGCCAGATAAGCAGAATACTCAAGATTACCGTTAATCCAAAAGAGATATTCAAGGCTTCGAAAATGAAGGTATGTAGCACCAAAGCCACCAAATACAAGCGAAAAGCAGAGCCAATTAACCTAGAAATCATAAAGAAAACACTGCCACTTTTGTGCGACCAATAACCGAATCGTTGTTCTAAATAGCCGTAAATACTGGTTAAATTAAGGCGATAATACAGCGGAAGCAATACCCAAATAATAACCAAATAGCCAAAGAAATAGCCCAAAACAGTCTGAAAATAAGACCATTTACTATCGTTTACCCAACCTGGAATGGAAATGAAGGTAACTCCAGAAAGCGATGCGCCAATCATTCCAAAAGCAATAAGATACCACGGTGAGTTTTTATTGGCGGTGAAAAAGGTTTTATTGTCGCTTTTTTTCGAGGTGAAGAAGCTTACCCCAATTAAAATGAGGAAATAACCTAAAATTATGGCCAATAATTGCTTTTCTGACATGGTTAATTTTTAATGAGCGGTTCAAGATAGTATTTTTGGGGCTATGAATTTTCAATCGCCCCTTATTGAAGAGGCCGTTGCGGCATTCAGTAAATTTCCCGGTATCGGAAAAAAAACTGCATTGCGGCTCACCTTGCATCTTTTGAAGCAAAGTTCGGCAGAAGTATTGCAGTTTTCAAATGCGGTGAACCGTTTAAAGCAAGATATCCGCTTTTGTAAGCAATGCCACAATTTGAGTGAAGCTGAGATTTGCCACATCTGTACAAACATGAATAGAGATCAAACCACTGTTTGTATCGTTGCCGATATTAGGGACATTTTGGCTATTGAAAACACGGGTCAATACAAAGGACTTTACCATGTTTTAAACGGATTAATATCACCTTTAGAAGGAATTGGCCCAGAGCTTTTAACCATCTCAGATCTTTTGCATAGAATTGAAAATCAACAAATTGAAGAACTCATCTTTGCTTTGAGTGCTACTATGGAAGGCGATACAACTGCCTACTACATCGCCAAACAAGTTGAAGAAAGAGGTTTAAGAATGTCGGCAATTTCTAGGGGTATTAGCATTGGTGGCGAGCTCGAATATGCCGATGAGGTAACTTTGGCACGTTCTATCCGCAATAGAATTCCATTCTCCAAAAGTTTTTAGACGATGGATTTAAGCATCATAATTGTTAGCTACAATGTAAAATATTTTCTTGGGCAGGCGCTGCAATCGGTTGCCAAAGCTATGGAAGGTCTTGCGGCTGAGGTTGTGGTGGTTGATAATAATTCGGCAGATGGCAGTGTACAATTTATTCAAGAATCATTTCCATGGGTAAAACTTAT
>DAIRTB010000449.1:0-2430 GCA_036804105.1 Bacteroidota bacterium
AAGCGGCATTGGTGTTTTGTGCCACCTTCACTTTTCCATTAAGTGCGCTCAGAAACAGTTTGCCACTTTCTTGCGATCCCACAAAATTATTAAGCTTAAACTGAGTTTCCATCTTCCAAAACAAAGCTTCAGCTTGATGTCCAGCATCAATCGGATACGTTAACGACTTATTTAGATTAGCGAGTGATTCTTCCCACTTCCCACTTCCAAACAATTCGAGCGCTCTTTTTAGCGCAACTTTTTGGTAAGTTCTTTTAATGGTCCAAGATTTATTCTCAATGGTTTCTAAGATTTCTAATGCTTCTTTACTGTTGTTAGAAACCAACAATAGATTAGAAAGTAAACCTTTGGCCTCATCTGCTTTTTTAGATTTCGGGTAAGCGGCAATAAAATCTTTTAATGCAGAAAGCGATGCGGTTTGAACATTTAAATCGTAACTCAGTTTGGCATATTGAAAAGCTGCATCTTCTGCAATAGCTTTATCGAAGTTGCCTTTAGAGGCTTTCAGGTAAGCAGTTCTGGCTTCTTGTTTCTTATCGTTTTGAAGTAAACAGTTTGCCATAAGTAGGGTTGCTCCCTGACCTAATGAATCGTTGTTGGCGGCAATTGGCTCGAAAGACTTGATGGCCAAATCGCAATCTTTGGCTAAATAGGCGGCATAACCCAATTGATAATATTCCGTTGGCCCCATTTTGCCTCCGCTGCTCCGATATCGTTGTAAGTAAGGTAAAGCCATTGCATATTCCTTTTTCTGGAAATAGGCCTGACCAATTAACAAATTAAACTCTGCGGCGTTTCTTAGATTTTTATCTGTTGCTTTAGGAATTCCGTATTCAATTACCTTATCAAACTGACCTTGTGCATAATAAATTTGAACAATATAGTAGGGAGCAATTTTGCCATAATTTTTAGATTCTGCTAGTTCTTCGAAAATAGGAAGCGCTTTATCGAAACTCTTTTCTGTGAAATAGATGTGGCCTAAATAATAATTAGCAGGGTATTTGAAAGTGGTTTTGGTGTCTTTTATTTCTACGAAATTTCGTTTTGCTGTTGCATAATCTTTTCTAGTGAAATAACTGTAACCAAGATAATATTTTATAGCCACGCTTTGTTCGGCATCGAGTCCAGATAAATCGTAACGACTGCTTGTGGCAATAACTTCTGCGTATTTTCCTTTCTGGAAATAGTTTTTGAGTAAATAAAAACCTGCAACTGCGGTGTACATGCTTCTTGGATTATTCTCTAAGAAGCGCTCTACTTGAACTCCTGCATCAGGTTGATCCAATTCAATTCCACTAAAAGCTGCGTATAATTCTGCTCCCTCTAAAATGGATTGGTTTGCCGTTGGAACGTTATCGGGAAAGGAAAGTAAAATCTTTTGGAATTGATTCTGAGCGGCTACAAACTTTTCCTTCCTAAATAACTCCAAACCATAGGTGTAACTTGCAGAAGGATCAGTATAAATGCTGGTGCGCTGTGCCCAAGTCTGGTTGCCAAAAAAACATAGTATGGCCACAACCAGAATAATCCGGTTCTTCATATTTTATAGTTAGTAGTTTTAAAAGGACAAAGTTACGCCTATACTCGGTAGAATTGGTAATTGATTAACCCTACTGAAACGAACCCTGTCGAAATAAAAGATATTCTCTCGGTTATATGCATTGGTAACGCTGAAGTTAACTTCTAAATCGCTGCGATCGGTTAGCAGGAATGTCTTCTTAACGTTTAAATCTAGTCTATGGTATGTGGGAAGTCTACCATTGTTAATTTCGCCATATAATATTCCTAAATCACCATTTTGTGTTAGGATATCCGTTCCAATTCCTTGATCAAATTGTATATTGTTGAAGAAACCTTGAGTTTGGGTGAAAGGAAAGCCAGAACCAAAATTGAATCTAGCAGAGAATTCTAAGTCTTTGTCTTTACCACCGTTGTATGATAGCAAAATATTGATGTTGTGCCTTCTATCGAAATGGGTAAAATAGGTTCTAATGCTATCGTAACGGTTAACCCAAGCTAGAGAATAGGTTGTCCATAAATACCATCTTTTGTATTCATATTTCAATCTAGTATCGAAACCGTAAGCCATACCTGTTTCAACAATAAAATCTTTTCTAAGCACTTCTGCCTTATCAAAATTCGATGGGATATCCTGAAATAGTTTATCTCGGTTGATGTTGGTTATTTGACTAAAGTTCTTGATATACGTTTCGAAATTTACTTCAACATTTTTCTTCACATCCACTTCTACACCTGCAACAGCATGTTGCGCTTTTTGAAGCTTGCTGGTAACAGGTTGGCCATCGAAAGTTCTAGGTAAATTGTCTGGACCTGAGAGGAAACCGTAGAATAAATTCACTACATCTCTATCTGAGATGGCAGAAATTAGATTCTGAGAATATAGGCCAGCTGCAAACTTCAATCTAATTC
>DAIRTB010000450.1:0-2428 GCA_036804105.1 Bacteroidota bacterium
TAACCCTGCCTTGAGGATAATTATAGGTTCTAATTTTCGCACTTCTATCGCCCGATGAAACCAAAGTTTTTCGCTTAGATGCAATAGATTCGTTTTGTTTGTTCAACTCGATTTCGTACAACTTGGCACGTAGCATGTTCATAGCACGCTCTCTGTTGCCCAACTGTGAGCGTTCCACTTGACAAGTAACCACCAAGCCTGTTGGTTTGTGGGTTAGCATTACTTTGGTTTCTACCTTGTTTACGTTCTGCCCACCTGCGCCGCCAGACCGAGAGGTCTGCATTTCTATATCTGCTGGATTTAAGTAAACATCTACCTCTTCAACTTCTGGGATTGCTGCAACTGTAGCAGCTGAGGTATGAATTCTACCTTGCGCTTCTGTTGCGGGAACACGTTGTACTCGGTGTACACCCGATTCGTATTTCATGGTTCCGAAAACTTCTTCGCCAGTAATGCTGAAAATGATTTCTTTGTAACCACCGGCTGTGCCTTCGTTAAAATCTACCAGTTCTACTTTCCAACCTTTGTTTTCGCAGTACTTGGTGTACATACGGGCAAGGTCTCCAGCAAAAATCGACGCTTCATCGCCACCTGTTCCCGCTCTAATTTCTAACATAATATTTTTGGCATCTTCCGGATCTTTCGGAATCATCATTAACTTAATGGCTTCTTCAAGTGGTTCTTTTTCAGCAATTAGGTCGTCTAAATCCATTTTGGCCATTTCCAACATTTCTGGATCTTTCTCAGTATCTAATATCTGCTTGTTGGTTTCAATATTTCCTACAATGTTTTTGTATTTTTTGTAGGCATCAGAAAGCTTCTCTAAATCTTTGTATTCTTTGTTCAGTTTCGTAAACAATTTCATATCGGCAAATACGGCCGGGTCGGTAAGTCTTCTGCCAACTTCTTCAAATCTGTGGTGAATCGACTCTAATTTATCTAACATGTTATAACCAGGTATAAGGGTACAAAATTAACAGGTCTTGATATAAAATGCCCAACTTGTTTTCAATGCGGTAATACTTCAACTCTTTTTGGTAGGAAAATTGAACAAATGGTCTAAATTTCTCTATCCATGTTTCAGTATTTATTTGTGTGATGCCTTTAGCTGCAAATACAATTAGCTGGTTTTGAAATAACTGAACCTGCGCACTGTCTGGTAAAGCAATGGTTTTTTGATATTTCCCGTACAAATCAAAAACAATTATTCCTAGCGATTGATCTCGCATGTAGACTTTATCGCCAGATTCCTGTAGCCAAACCGGATTTATATCCTGTTCGAATTTGTTGATAAGCCATTCGCCCTCAACAACTGTATTGAAATCTTTCGCTAGTTTTTTCAAACGGAAGTTCCGATCATCATAAACCCAAAAATTATTGTCAAAAGAGCGGCAAACAATGTTTTGCTCACTCAGATTTAGACTTTCTAGGTTGATTTCTGCTTTTTGGTAAAGCATATTATCAAGCAACAACAACCGACCTAGATTCGGGTAAAAAACAACTAAACTTAGTGGATTGCTTACATCAACAAAACCAATTTTACCTAATGTTTGGGCTCTGAAGTTGGTGATGAATTTGCCTTTTGAGTCATATTTCTTCAGCTCATTTCTTTGTGTAATTACATAGTAATTAAGCTGATTATCGAAATTTAGGTAGGTTACTTTTTCCTCAAAAAAAATGGTGTCTGGAATCTGTGCGTACGATAATATTGGAACAAACATCACCCAAAAAGAAAAAAAACTAATCTGTTTTAAAGTACTTAAGTTCCAAATTGTTGCCATCGTATTGTGCATAAGTGAAATACTGAATCCAATCGCCCAGATTTAAATAACGACAATTTTCGCTAATTATCACATCAATTGGTAAATGTCTATGCCCAAAAACAAAATAGTTTATGGCTGGGTTCTCTTTAATTTTTTCTTTCCCAAACTGATAGAGGAACTCTTTATCGCCCAAAAAAGACTTTGCATCGTTGTTGTGAAGCCTGCTTTTTCCTGACCAATAATTGGCTAATCCAAAAGCGAAATTGGGGTGTAAACGAGCAAATAACCATTGGCAAGCCTTATTTCTAAAAATCTTTTTGATGAATTTGTAACCATAATCTCCAGGGCCTAAACCATCTCCATGGCCAAGGTAAAACAAATGCTTTCCCAAAGTTTTTTCTATTGGCTGGTGATAAATTTTCATGCCGATTTCTTTTTCCAAATAGCCAAACATCCACATATCGTGGTTGCCGCTAAAGCAATGTATGTCGATGCCTTTATCTGCAATTTCTGCTAACTTGCCGAGCGCACGTACGAAATATTTGGGGGCAGTATGTTTGTATTCGAACCAGAAATCGAATAAATCGCCCATGAGGTAAATTTCTGTGGCGTCTTCTTGAACAATATTCAGCCAGTTTACAAAGAGTTTTTCACGCACAAGGCTT
>DAIRTB010000451.1:0-2416 GCA_036804105.1 Bacteroidota bacterium
TGTATTTCTCTGGCTTTTATTACCCGTGTTCTAATAGCTTCACTTGGTTCGGTTTTACGCTCATCCGATAGTTCGTTGAAAGAAACTGGTGTTACTTCTACGTGGATGTCTATTCTATCTAAAAGCGGGCCAGAAACCTTGTTTAAATAGCGTTGAACTACTCCTGGACCACAAACGCATTCTTTCTCGGGGTGATTGTAATACCCACACGGACAAGGATTCATAGAGGCAATCAGCATAAAACTTGCCGGATAATCGATCGAGATTTTTGCTCTACTGATGGTAACCCTGCGTTCCTCCAAGGGTTGGCGCATTACCTCTAAAACAGTGCGCTTGAATTCTGGCAATTCGTCTAAAAACAAAACGCCGTTGTGAGCAAGGGAAATTTCTCCTGGTTGTGGAATGCCGCCGCCTCCAACCAAGGCAACATCTGAAATGGTATGATGCGGCGCTCTAAACGGTCTAACGGAAACAAGTCCGCCTTCTTTGGGAAGCTTCCCAGCTACGGAGTGGATTTTGGTGGTTTCGAGTGCTTCGTATAAATTCAATGGAGGCAAAATAGTTGGCAATCTTTTCGAAAGCATGGTTTTGCCAGCTCCTGGAGGACCAATCAACAAAACATTGTGTCCGCCAGCTGCTGCTATTTCCAAAGCTCGCTTAATATTTTCTTGTCCTTTAACATCAGAGAAATCTAAATCGTACATCGATTGCTTGAACAGAAACTCCTCTCGTGTATCTACAAAAGTGGGTTCTATTTTCAGTTCTCCTCTGAAGAAAGCCGCTAATTCCGATAGGTTTTCTATACCGTAAACATCCAAATCGTTTACAATTGCAGCCTCACGAGCATTTTCTTTTGGGAGAATAAACCCTTTAAAACCCTCTTTTCTGGCTTGAATGGCAATAGGCAAAGCACCTTTAATGGGCTGTAAACCACCATCTAGCGAAAGTTCGCCCATAATGATGTACTTACTAATTTCTTCAATGGGAATTTGATCTGAGCTTGCAAGAATCCCTGCGGCAATGGTTAAATCGTAAGCGGAACCTTCCTTGCGGATATCAGCAGGTGCCATGTTTACCACAATGCGCATTCGAGGCATTTTCAGTCCGGTATTTTTCATGGCAGAATCCATACGCTGGAAACCTTCTTTAACTGCATTATCAGGCAATCCCACCAAAAAGTATCCAAATTGGCCCGAGGTAACATCTACTTCAACGGTAATTGTGGTTGCACTAACCCCATAAACTGCACTTCCAAAAGCTTTAACTAACATGGTAAACGGTATCTATCTTAACGAATATTTAATGCCGAAAAGCATCTATTGTAACCAACAATTTCAACAAAAAAATGAAAAAAAGAGCTTTTTTAGGCTAAATGCTGCTCAATATAATCTATCAGCGCATGAATTACCTTAATGTGTATTTCCTGAATCCGATCGGCATAACCGAAGTGTGGTACGATAATTTCTTGGTCGGTTTGTCCTTTCAACTTGCCACCGTCTTTGCCTGAAAGCAGAATGGTAATCATGCCAAAAGACTTGGCGGTATTTACAGCTTGAATTATATTTTCTGAGTTGCCCGATGTGGAGATTGCAAGCAAAATATCGCCCGGTTTTCCCATGGCTTCCAGATATCTGGAGAACACAGATTGGTAGCCGAAATCGTTGCTTACGCAGCTTAAATGACCAGGATCTGAGATGGCAATGGCTGCTAAGGCTTTTCTGTTTTCACGATATCGCCCGCTGAGTTCTTCTGCAAAATGCATTGCATCGCACATGGAACCACCATTTCCGCAGGCGATTATTTTCCCGCCGTTTTGTAACGACTCAACCATCAAAGCACCTGCATTTTCTATGGCAAGCAAATGGTCATCATTACTTAAAAATAAATCTAATACGGCTTTAGCCTCTACGAAATGTGCTCTGATAGAACTACTTGCCATACTTTTCTTTGTACTTTTTCAAACCGTTATCTAGGAAAGCCACGAAATTATCTACGTTTTTATCGTAAGCTTTCGATTTCATTAAGCGCTTACCGTCATCACCAATTAAACAATAATAAGGTTGGGCATTGGCACCATAAATATAAATTTGAAGATCTGAATTTTGCTTGCCAATAGATTTTTTTACCTTATTGTCGTAGCTAGAAGTGTACCATTCTTTTTCTGATAGCTGAGTTTTTTCGTCTACATATAAGGCAACAATAACGTACTCTTCTTGTAGCCGTTTTAAAACCTGTGGATCAGACCAAACCGTAGCTTCCATTTCCCTGCAATTTACACAGCCATGACCAGTAAAATCTATAAATATAGGCTTGTTAACTTTTTTGGCATATTCTCTAGCCTGCTTGAGATCGTAAAATCCTTTTAAATTGTGCGGAAGATGAAATAATTCTTGGAAACGCACTTCGCCCAATTCTT
>DAIRTB010000452.1:0-2150 GCA_036804105.1 Bacteroidota bacterium
CTTCCATTGATGAGCACCAGCCGGACTTTTAGTTAGCTCCCAATCGAAACCGAAAAGATTTTCGAAGTAGTTATTGCTCCATTGAGTTGGAGTGGTTGTCCACGCACCTTCTAATCCAGAGGTAATGGTGTCTGCACCACGTCCACTGCCGAAAGTATTTCTCCAACCTTGGCTTTGCTCTTCAATTCCAGCACCTGCGGGTTCTACACCAACATATTGACCAGGATCTGCAGCGCCGTGGGTCTTTCCGAACGAGTGGCCGCCGGCTATAAGTGCAACGGTTTCCTCATCGTTCATGGCCATTCTACCGAAGGTTTCTCTGATATCGTGTGCAGCTGCAATTGGATCTGGATTACCATTTGGGCCTTCCGGGTTAACATAAATTAATCCCATTTGAACAGCTCCAAGCGGATTTTCCAATTCTCTGTTTCCAGAATATCTTTTATCGCCCAACCACTCAGATTCTGGCCCCCAATAGATGTCTTCTGCTGGCTCCCAAACATCGGCTCTACCGCCGCCAAAACCGAAGGTTTCGAAGCCCATAGATTCAAGGGCACAATTGCCTGCCAAAATCATTAAATCTGCCCATGAAATTTTCTGTCCGTACTTCTGTTTAATTGGCCATAATAAAAGACGGGCTTTGTCTAAATTCGCATTGTCTGGCCAGCTGTTTAAAGGAGCGAAACGTTGGGTTCCAAATCCAGCACCGCCTCTACCGTCTTGTATTCTATAAGTACCTGCACTGTGCCAAGCCATACGGATAAAGAATGGTCCGTAATGACCATAATCTGCCGGCCACCAATCTTGCGAAGTGGTCATTAGTTCGTTAATGTCTTTTTTAACTGCTGCTAAGTCAAGCGATTTGAATGCTTCCGCATAATTAAAATCTGAACCTAGCGGATTAGAAAGTGAGGAGTACTGACGAAGAATGTTTAGTTTCAGCTGATTAGGCCACCAATCTGTGTTTCTTGGGCCAGCTCCGGCAGTCTTTTTAATTGCTCCTCCAGAAAAAGGGCATTTAGATTCGCCATTTACAGCGTAGGATGGCGATCCTGATGAAGTATTGTTTTCCATTATTTGTTTAAAAAAATTTATTTAGTTGCGAAATTTGATTTACGAATGTACAAAATTAGACTTCAAAACTTGTTTTTGAGGAAATGATGTTGAAACTAAATTTATCCTGTAATACTAGTCTCCAAAATCTAAAACTACCTATTTAAAACAAGCAAATTCAATAAATGTGCAAAATTGGGCGGGAACTTATGAACATCTGCATTTCTCAAAAAATTAAAATTGGTAATTATTGTAGCGCCTTTTTTTAAATGAGGTTTTAAATGTTGTATGGCAGAAAAATGATTTTCCGAAAGGTTTTTATGTTAAATCTTTTTGCATTTCGATAGAAATGAGCATAACCATAACCTTTAGCCAACGGTAATTTTACGCTTTGGTTACAATCTGTTAATATACTTGGGCAATCTTTGCACCATTATAAAATGAAGAGAAAAATTACCAAATCAGATTGTTTTTTATCGTCAAATCAATTAATGAGGCTTGCCAAAACCATTCTTGTTTTGAGCATTTTGTTTACATCTTCCAATGTTTTAGCACAAACGAAACTTGTAGGTAAGGTTAAGGATTCTAAAACTGGCGAATACCTTACAGGTGCTACCTTGGTATTAGTTCCAATTAACAACGCAGGCCTTAAAACGTTAAATATGATTTCCGGCCTTGATGGAAGTTATCAGTTTCTTATAAGAAACCCAGCAACCTACCAATTAAACATTACCTATGTTGGTTACAAGCCAATAGTAAAAACAATAGTAGTTACTTCAAATTCTCCTGAAGTTATTACCATGAATTTTGATTTAGATGGTCAATCTAATGTATTGTTAGAAGTTGTAGTTTCAGAAGACGTAAAAGGTACTGATGTTCAGGCTCGTATGATAGAGAAACTTTCGCCAAACGTAGTGAATGTTATTTCTTCTCGTCAGATAGAATTATCACCAGATATTACGGTGGCAAACGTTATTCAAAGGGTTTCAGGTCTATCGATTGAGCGTAATGCAAGTGGAGATCCACAATATGCAATTGTTCGGGGTATGGATAAGCGATACAATAATACGCTTGTTAATGGTATCAAAATTCCATCA
>DAIRTB010000452.1:2160-2416 GCA_036804105.1 Bacteroidota bacterium
GAAAACAGATATGTTCCTTTAGATATTTTTCCTGCTGTATTTCTAGAACGTCTTGAGGTATTCAAATCTTTAACTGCAAACATGGAAGCTGATGCCATAGGCGGTACCGTGAACATGGTAATGAAAAATGCGCCTAGTAAAAAGGTAATAGCTGGAGATTTTCAGTTAGGGTACAATCAATTAAACTTTACCAGACCCTTTGGCACCTACGATCGTTCAAATCTCGCAAGAAAATCGCCAAAAGAAATAAACGGCG
>DAIRTB010000453.1:0-2415 GCA_036804105.1 Bacteroidota bacterium
TAATCAATCCGCTTTCGCTCATTCCAGAAAATAAAGGCGTAAGGTATTGAGATACAGGGAAAGAACCTGCTGCAACGAAATGCTCAGAACCCATGTTTTGCAGAAGTTGATCGGCTGCATTCATGGTTAATAAAGCAACCATTAATACGATTTCAACCACCAAAATGATCAGTGCATCTTTGGTTGGCCAACCAGTCATTTCTCTTGACCAAAATCTAGGTATTCGAGTAATGTATCTTCTTGTTAGGAAAACTACGCAGGCAATTAAAACCAACAAAGCTAAAATCTCGAAAAATCCGATAGCAACATTATAAATACTACCCAAACCTGATAAGGCTCTGTGCGTACCAAAAGCACCATCGATTACAATTTCTAGTACTTCGATGTTAATGAGCACAAAACCAACATAAATTAAAATATGGAAGAAGCCTGCTACAGGGCGCACCACCATTTTACTCTGGCCTAATGCTACCCTGGCCATTGTTTTAAAACGTTCGGCTTTGTTATCGCTCCGATCTTCTGGCAGACCCAGCAAAATATTTCTCCTAATCTTTAATGCTTTTTTCGCAAAAACGCCAAAAGCAAGTGCCGCTAATGCTATAAATATTATCTGTGAAATCATATTTCTGACTTTAACGTGAAAATAGAAACAAAATCAATCTGAAACCAAAAAAAGGGTCTTTATTAATAGCCGTTCTAAATAAAAGAATGCTAAAACAAGGTTTGATTAGTAGATTTAGCCTAAATTCGAGGCATGAAATTGAATCAAGTAAAGATTAATCCAAAAACGTTGAATATTGCTTTATTACTGCTTAGAAGCATGTTTGCAATTTTAATGGTCGCCAATCATGGGTTTCCGAAATTACAGAAAATACTCAATGGCAATTTCGCTTTTGCCGATCCTATTGGAATTGGTGAGCCTGCAAGTTTAATATTAGCTGCGTCGGCAGAAACCTTGGCTTCAATTTTTCTTTTACTTGGTTTGTTTACCCGTTTAGCCTTGATTCCGCTAATTGTAACCATGATTGTAGCCACCTTTGTTCAAAATGCTGGTGAAGGTTTAGGCGAAATTGAACTTGGCCTTTTATACCTAACTGGATTTATAGCCCTAATTCTTACCGGACCCGGCAATTATTCTGTAGATGCGAGGATGAAGTAGGGCTATCCTGAGATGGTTTATAGCTTCTCAGGAATTTAATTCCAAAAAATAGAATATTAAAAGAAAAAGGAGCTTATTCAGCTCCTTTTTCATCTTCTACGATAAAGAGATCTTCATCGGCTTTTTTCATTTTATACTGCTCTCTAGCAAACTTTTCTAGGGATTCTTTATCGTTGGCTAGTGCTTCTCTTTCTGCTTTCAATCGTTCAATTTCGTTCTTGAAATAGTCTTTATCGTGACGTAAATTTCTAAGCTGCTGCTTCTGTCGATACGTTTGATAAAACCCATTTCTGTCGAAAAAGAGCATCCACAAAAAAAGTAATAAAAGCACCAAAAGATACCTATTCTTTAGAAAAGGAAACTTTTGGAGCCATTTTTTCATCGGGTATAACGGAATGATTTACCTAAATATCTTGCTGCACCGCCCAATTGTTCTTCAATGCGTAACAACTGATTGTATTTTGCTATCCTATCGCTTCTTGAAGCAGAACCCGTTTTAATTTGTCCGGTGTTTAAAGCTACTGCCAAATCTGCAATTGTTGTATCTTCAGTTTCGCCAGATCTGTGACTCATTACTGCTGTATAAGCATGGTGTTGTGCCATCTGAACAGCATTCATTGTCTCAGTTAAGGTGCCAATTTGGTTTACTTTTACTAAGATTGAGTTGGCAATTTTTTCTTCAATTCCTTTAGAAAGTCTGTTTACGTTGGTTACAAAAAGATCGTCGCCAACTAACTGGATTTTATTTCCTACTAATTCGGTAAGCTTTTTCCAGCCACTCCAGTCGTCCTCTGCCATGCCATCTTCCAAAGAAACTATTGGATATTGCGCTACCCAATTTGCCCAATATGCGGCCATTTCGTCTGAACTCAATTTTCTACCATCCGATTTGTGGAAGTGATAAACTTGCTCATCTGCCTTGTAGAATTCGCTTGATGCAGGGTCTAGGGCAATGTAAATATCTGAACCTGGTTTGTAACCAGCAACTTCAATTGCTTTTAGAATGGTTTCGATGGCTTCTTCGTTGGAACCTAAATTTGGTGCAAAACCACCTTCGTCGCCAACATTGGTGCTCATCCCTTTTTTCTTTAACACATTTTTTAGATGATGAAATACTTCAGCGCCCATTTGCAAAGCATGGCTAAAGTTTTCAGCACCAACGGGCATAATCATAAATTCCTGAAAGTCAATTGAGTTGTCAGCATGACTACCACCATTGATGATGTTCATCATCGGTATTGGAAGTGTGTTTGCAT
>DAIRTB010000454.1:0-2411 GCA_036804105.1 Bacteroidota bacterium
TGCTATGGGTGGAATTGGCGTAATTTCGGTTATAGGAAATGCCTATCCGAAACAGATCTCGGATTTAGTTCGTGCAGCCTTAAAAGGAGATTACGAGTTGGCTAGACATATCAATATGGGCTTGTACGAGCTAACCTTATTAGCTTTTGAGGAAGGAAATCCTGCTGGAATTAAACACATGCTGCAAGAGCTAAAACTAATAGATTCCAATATAAGACTTCC
Source organism: Bacteroidota bacterium (assembly GCA_036804105.1). Lineage (GTDB taxonomy): Bacteria > Bacteroidota > Bacteroidia > UBA7662 > DAIRTB01 > DAIRTB01. Next base: position 223 of record DAIRTB010000454.1, read on the forward strand.
GCTAGTGCCTGTTTCTGAAGATCTTGCAAAACGCATTAAGCAAGAAATGAAAGTGGTGAAGAACTATTTTGGGTAGTTGATTATATTAATCCGTGCTTAAAAATAGTAACTTTTAAAAAAGAATTTAAATGACCTATTTTGCAGAAAAGTATATAAATCCATTTACGGATTATGGTTTTAAACGACTTTTTGGTGAAGAACCCAATAAAGACCTGCTTCTCGACTTTTTAAATGTTTTGCTTCATGAGGAGGAAGGAAAAATTACTAATTTAACTTATCTTAAAGGCGAACAACTAGGAACAACGGAGGTTGATAGAAAAGCTATTTTTGATTTATATTGTGAAAATGAAAAAGGTGAAAAATTCATTGTAGAATTACAAAAGACAAAACAGAATTTCTTCAAAGACAGAACCATATATTACGCAACTTTTCCAATTCGAGAACAAGCAAAACGTGCAGACTGGAATTATGAATTAAAAGCAGTTTATACTATTGCTATTCTTGACTTTGTATTTGATGATGATAAAAAAGAATCTAGTAAATATCGTTATGACATTAAATTGAGTGATGTAGATACTAAAAAAGTTTTCTATAACAAACTAACCTTTATTTACCTTGAAATGCCTAAGTTCAATAAAACCATTGAAGAACTTGAAACTAGATTTGATAAATGGCTATTTGTACTTCGTAATCTCAACAAATTAGATAGAGTCCCAGATAAATTGCGGGAAAAGATTTTTGAAAAACTTTTTGAAACGGCTGAAATCTCAAAATTTACTCCTGCTCAAATTCAATCATATGAAGATAGTTTAAAATATTATAGAGATCTTAAAAACTCTTTAGATACTGCCAAGGAGGAAAAAGCAATAGAAATCGCAAAAAAAGCAATAGCTAAAGGTTACTTAATTGATGAAATACTGGAACTAACTGAGCTTACACGAGAACAAGTTGAAAAAATTATTAGAAATAACGACTAGGGAATTAGCAAATGTCCATTTTGCACATTCTCAATTCTAAAAAAACCGCTCAAGTACAGATAAATAAATGAGTGCAAAAGTCAAGAGAATTTTATTGTCAACTATTCTTTCAATAATCTCCATTCCAGTTTTAGTAAAGCTAATTATCTGGATTGTAACACCAAGAAATTATGTTTCTGACGGAGGTTCTGATTTCGGTTATAGATTGATCGCATTTTATGTTATCCTTCCGCCAACCTGGATATTAACTTCTTTTTTAATTTGGAACTTAATGGAGAAGCATTATAAAGCGAAGATTTAGATTTAATTAGTTTTTTTACTTAGAAATACATTCAGTGTAAGGTTCTTTAGAAACCCATAAAACCTCTTTCAATTCAGAATTAGTGCATTAGTGGCATAAAAAAGAAAGAGTTGCTAAAAAGAAATAAGCGAATCTTATTAAAAATGCATCTGTTGCTAAGATCTTTTAGCCTTCTCCCAAAGCACAGATTGCTTACCTGAATAATATTTCACGGCACCAAAAATAGGGGCTAGGTGCATCATGGTGAAGTAAAAAGGTACAAAGAGTAGCTTAAATTTTGTGGATTTTTCCTGAAGTAAATAACCTAAAAAAGCGATAGCATAAAAGACGATTTGGAGCAGTAAAAGGCTATTAATCAATAAACTATCAACCAAAAAGGCAAGCCAAACGTTAGAGAAAAGCACCAAGAAAACAGCTAGTGGCGCAAGCACCCAACGGCTAAATCGTCTTGAAAAAAACATGAGTGAGATTTGGGGATGCTTCCAGAAATGCCACAATTGGGGCAATCTACTCATCGCCTGCCAGGCTCCTGCAGAAATTCTTACTTTCCGTTTCCACTCTTCTTTCACATTTAAGGATGCTGCTTCCGAGGCAATCGCCTTAGGTTCATAAACCACTTTGTAGCCATTTAAAGCGATACGGACCGTCTGAACAAAATCGTCTAAAATGGTATCGGTTTCCAACGGACTAAACAACTCGGTTCGGAAAGCGATAAGCTCGCCGGCTGCACCCAAAAGCGTATAGTAATTAGATTCTAAAGCTTTCAAAGTCGATTCGTATCTCCAGTAAAATCCTTCGCCAACACTTGCTGCGGCATCCTGTTGGTTACTAAAAATGCGCTTCTCTCCAGATACAGTACCAATTTTCGGATCATCGAAATGGCGAGCTAGGATTCGTAAGGCATCATTTTG
>DAIRTB010000455.1:0-2408 GCA_036804105.1 Bacteroidota bacterium
TAACGTTTTTAACTCCTGCCACCACAACATCAACCCTAAAAAACTTTTATGATACCATAAAACCCGGAGGGTTTTGGAAACCATTCCAAATTGATAGGCCTAGTACCCAAAGAGAAATGCGTTTTAGATTTCTAGCATGGATTTCTGCAACCATTTTTGTTTTTTCTGCGCTGTTTGGAATTGGTTACCTTATATTCGATTTTAGAAACAATGCATTGATATGTTTGGTTAGTATCCTCGTGAGCGGTTTGATTTTAAATTATGCCATGCGGAAACAAACCATATCTTAAGTACCACTTAATAACTTTAAAATTATTGAAACTTGAAAAGCAAAATTAAAATAGAATAAAGCGAACTGGTAATGCGCCTCCAAAGGGGCGATCAGCTTGCTTTCCGCTATCTTTACGACAACTATTCGGGGGCAATTTTCGGGGTAATATCCCGGATTGTAACCAATACAGATACCGCTAGCGATGTGCTACAAGATAGCTTTGTAAAAATTTGGAAAGCCATAGGCAATTACGACAAATCGAAAGGAACCCTCTTTACTTGGATGCTAAATGTGGCCAGAAACACCGCAATAGATTTCACAAGAAAGTCGTACGTGAAAAACGAAATCCAAAATGAAGAACAGCTCGTACATTTATCGAACACGTTGGAAACGCATAGTAGTACTGATCAGATAGGATTGAAAGAGGTGTTGGGGAGCTTAAAAATTGAGCAACAGGAGATTTTGCAGTACGTTTACTTTAAAGGATTTACACAAGATGAAACGGCCACATTACTTGGAATTCCCCTGGGAACAGTTAAAACTCGAACCCGGGCTGCAATGGTTAAGCTTCGTGAATTATTAAAGGAGGTAGAAAAGTGAATACAAAAGATATAATTGAATCGGGTCTTTTGGAGCGTTTTGCGTTAGGACAATGTTCTGACCAAGAAACCCAGCAAATTTTGGCTTTATTAGATAACGACCAAGAATTGCAAAACGAATATGCACTAGTTTGTGCTGGAATTGAGGCACTTGCATTTGAAACTGCTGTTGAAGCACCAACTCATTTAAGAGACGATATTTTTGCATTAATTGCAGAAACACCACAGGATAATGTGCATGTGGAAGCTAAAAATGTAACGGTTGTAAAACCATTAATTACTGCTACTAAGGCTGAGAACAGCTCAAAAAGGTATGCAATGGCTGCGGCTATAGCTTTACTGATACTGAGTTTAATTGGTAACTTTTATTTGTTGAATGAGAAAACTGGTTTAGAAAACAGATTGGCTTTACTTCAAAGTGATCGAGACGTTCTAGTTGAGCAAATGCAGATAGAAAAAGCATCGTTCGAAGAAATGAGCGAAACCAACAAGTTATTGGCAGTTATGAGCCCCAAAGTTGTGCCTCTAAATAGTATGAAAACTGGCGAAGAAACCATGGTGCGAGTTCTTTACAATAACGAAATGAAGAAAGTGATGCTTCAAGTTGAGAAAATGCCAAGCTTACCTGCTGGAAAGCAATATCAGCTTTGGGCTTTAGTAGATGGTGTTCCAGTTGATGCGGGTGTATTTGATGTTCAAGCAGCCGCCCAACCAATGGAGATGAAAGCAGCACTTGGAGCACAAGCTTTCGCCATTACTATGGAGGATGAAGGTGGAAAACCAAGCCCTGATCTTACACAATTATACGCTATGGGAGAAGTGAAGTAGAAAAAATTAAATTGTATAAATTGCGAATCGGCACATTTGGAAAAGGGAAACCTTTCTGGGTGTGCCGATATTTGGTTACTGCTGATATCGAAAAGACCTAACGATAATACGGTTGATAACTACCCTGATTTTAGATATCTAATAATATGGAGACCTATTCATACCGAATTCGTGAAAAAATCCGTTTAATCTGCGTCATCTGTGTTCCATTAGACTCGATTTGCTATTACTAACTCGTCTTCATAGACCTTGCTAGAAAATAAATTATTCCAATAAACATAACAGCTAAAGAAACAGGAATAAACCAGGCTCCAACACCATTAGAATTTCCTTCTGTGTGCTGAAGGGTGATGAAAACAATTCCACCGAAAATTACAACTACAATCAGTTTTAGAAATCTTATGAGTCTTGTTGCATTGGTATATTGACTAAATGCATTCTCTGCAGTAATACTTGTTGGGTAATTGAAAATGTGCGGATACTTGTTTAAAATAGTCATTCCAACAAAAAGAACTGTTGCTATTATGGGCAACAGCATCATATGAAATGTATTTCCAAACCCGTCTGCCTCCCCTAAGGCATTGTAATGTATTGGGATTGTTTCTGGTAGATTTTTGTAGTAAGTGAAAACCAAGACCCAAATGATTAATAAAATTGCAAATCCAAAAATTTCGAACATCTTATCGGCTGGCCTAAGTTCTAATTTCAAT
>DAIRTB010000456.1:0-2397 GCA_036804105.1 Bacteroidota bacterium
AAACACAGCTTTAAATTCAATTTAAAACCGCTAGAAATTAAGCAACATCTCGACAAATACGTTATTGGTCAGGATGATGCTAAAAAAGTACTCTCTGTAGCTGTTTACAATCACTACAAGCGTATTTCTTACAAAGGCAACAAGAACCAAGAAATTGAGATTGAGAAATCGAACATTATGGTTGTTGGTGAAACTGGAACAGGAAAAACGCTTTTAGCTAAAAGTGTTGCCAAACTTCTCAACGTTCCTTTTTGTATTGCCGATGCAACCGTGTTTACTGAAGCCGGCTACGTGGGCGAAGATGTAGAAAGTGTGCTCAGCAGATTGCTTCAAGCCGCAGATTTCGATGTGAAAGCAGCAGAAATGGGCATTGTGTACATAGACGAAATTGATAAAATTGCCCGCAAGAGCGACAATCCTTCTCTCACAAGAGATGTTTCTGGCGAAGGCGTTCAACAAGCTTTACTAAAAATGTTGGAAGGCACTTTGGTAAATGTTCCACCACAAGGAGGAAGAAAACACCCAGAGCAGAAGTTTATTCAGGTAGACACCAAAAACATTCTTTTTATCTGTGGAGGTGCTTTCGAAGGCATTGATAAATTGATAGCCCGAAGAGTGCACATTAATTCGATTGGCTATGGCAAGAAATCGGACATCCAACTTCAGAAAGATAATTTATTGAAATTTATCTCTCCGAACGATTTAAAGCATTACGGACTAATTCCCGAAATTATTGGCAGATTGCCCGTACTTACGCATTTAGATCCGCTTGATAAAGGAACTTTAAGAGCCATTTTAACGGAACCTAAAAATGCCATTATGAAACAATATGAGGCATTATTCTTAATGGAGAAGAAAAAATTGGTTGTTGCCGATGAAGTTTTAGATTTCATTGTAGAGCAGGCGTTAGAATTAAAATTGGGTGCTCGTGGATTAAGATCTATCTGCGAAGCCATTCTGCTAGACGTAATGTTCGAGATGCCAAGCGCAGGTAACGATAATGAAGAAGTAATAGTTAGCTTAGACTATGCAAGATCGCATTTCGCTAAATCGAGTTTGAATTACCTTAAAGAAGCAAGTTAGTTACATGCAAAGCAACATTTTGGTTATTGCCTCTACCGTTAGAAAAAATTCTAACTCGAGGGTTTTGGCAGACATTTTTTCAAATATGTTACAAGAACAGGGTGCTTTAACGAGCACCCTTTTTCTTGAAGATCTACCTACAGATTTCCTATCGCATGTTTTGCATGGCACAAAATCCAGCAAAGCCTCTTTCGAGAACATTCAGAATCTCGTGAACAAAGCCGATAAAATTGTTTTTGTAGTGCCCGAATACAATGGGTCTTTCCCCGGAGTACTTAAAACATTTATTGATGCACTAGAATATCCAAGCAGTTTAAAACACAAAAAAGCTGCTATGATTGGCATTTCCGCAGGAACCCAAGGCGGGGCGTTGGCTATGGGACATTTAGCCGACATTCTAAACTATTGCGGCATGTATCTCCTCCCCTTCCGCCCAAGACTTATTCAGGTTGACAAATACATACAAAACAAAGAATTGAACAACCAAGAATATGTGGATATTCTGAAGTTGCATGCAAAAGAGTTTCTAGGGTTTTAGGATTAGTATTATTTGAGGCAAGAATTGATTTCACACCAATTCTAAACAAACTCGAATTTAATAAAAAGTTTAAAGCTAAAGTTTAAATACATTGGCATTATTTTGGCTTATTTCGATTTGTAAAATCTTTTATTAGCAATAAAAACCATTGTATGAAATTCAAATTACTAATCCTCCTATTTTTTTCAGCGTTATGCTATAATCAAACAATTTCGGCACAGAACATCAGCGAACATTTTGGGGGGATAAAAACCAGCTACCAATTCTTTACAGATACTACAGATTTAGAGGTAAAAACACAGTTTATTATTCGCAATGCTGGCTATACCTATGAAATCGGGAGTGAATACACCCATTCCTATGGTGCTGGTTTTGAGTCTTTACAATTAGAGTTTTCTACTCAAATAGAATTAGCAGTTTTTCAAAGATCAAAAATAAGACATCCTTTTTATGAGGTGGTATTTTACGATTCTGACTGGAAAATTCTTACAACTATGGAACTGCATCCTGGAAGATTTTCTATTATAAGAAACCCAAATCAAATTGGACTCCCAATTTTCTATTCCATTGATTTGTTTAAAATCCCAATATCCCTGTTCGATACAACCAGCAAGATTAATATAATGGAAATTCGTCCTTCAAGGTAATTAACAGATAAAAAGGTGAAAGCAATTATTAACATGCAGATAAATTAATCAGTTTACTAAAAATAAAAAATGGTTTAAAAAAAATGTTCAAATATTTATTAGCAGATTTGTATTATTTCTTAATGAAAG
>DAIRTB010000457.1:0-2396 GCA_036804105.1 Bacteroidota bacterium
AACTAAATTCAAGGCCTGCTCTATATCTTCAAGTAAATCTTGCTGATCTTCTACACCAACGCTAAGTCTGAGTAAGCCATCTAAAACGCCAGCAGCATCTCTTTCCGCCTTCGGAATGGAAGCGTGGGTCATAGAAGCAGGGTGACCAATTAACGATTCAACTCCACCAAGCGATTCTGCTAAAGCAAAAACTTTGGTAAGGGTTGCAAATTTCATGGCAGAATCAAAATTATCTCCTTTTAAGGTGAAGGAAATCATCCCGCCGAAATCTCGCATTTGTTTTTTAGCAATCTCATGTCCTGGATGGCTCTCGAATCCTGGCCAGTACACTTTTTCAATTTTTGGGTGATTTTTCAAGAAATTGGCAACAGCTTTTCCGTTTTCGCAATGCGCTTTCATGCGTAGGTGAAGGGTTTTGATTCCTCTTAAAGCCAAGAAAGAATCCATTGGTCCGGGGTTTGCACCACAAGAATTTAAGATGAAAGCCAATTTGGTTTGCAAATCTAAATTGTTGGTGCACAGTGCGCCCATAATTACATCACTATGTCCGCTAATGTATTTGGTCACTGAATGCATTACTATGTCTGCACCCAAATCTAATGGGTTTTGCAAATAAGGACTAGCAAATGTATTGTCGAGCGCAAAAATTAGATTGTGTTTTTTTGCTACTTCAGCAACCGCAGCAATATCTACAATTTTTAAAGTTGGATTTGTAGGTGTTTCTGCCCAAATTAATTTGGTATTAGCATTTACATATTGGGCGATGTTTTGCGCATCATACAAATTAATAAAATGGAATTTAATGCCCATAGGCTCGAACACTTTGGTGAACATTCTGTATGAACCGCCATAAATATCATCGCCAGTAATTACTTCATCGCCAGGTTGTAATAGCTTGATAACTGCATCGATTGCGCCCATTCCACTTGAGAAGCAAAGACCATATTTTGCATTTTCTAAATCTGCAATACAGGCTTCTAAAGCTACTCTTGTTGGGTTTTTACCTCTAGCGTATGCATAACCTTTGTGGTTGCCAGGAGATTCCTGCACATAGGTAGACGTCTGAAAAATTGGGGTCATTATTGCGCCAGTGGTTGGGTCTGGCTCTTGGCCTGAGTGAATGGCTTTGGTTCCGAATCGCATATAAAAATTTTGTGCAAAAATAAGCCTTTGCTTTTCATTTTCAGTTAGCTGATCCAAATTTCAAGTACGTACGGTGTTATTTAAACCCAAGAGGGTTATTAGCAGGCTGAAAATCCGCTAAAAAAGAAAACCATAACGGATAACTAGAGGACTGGCGTAAGGACTTCTATTCTGGTCATATCGTAGGTTATACAAGGCAGAAATCATTGCACCGCTTTTCCCATCAAATGTTTGGAAATAACTAGCACCAACAAAAATACCGTTAACCCATTGCCGTGTGGTTTCGTTTGTAAAGGGTTCATAAATAGGGAAATTCTGAAAATCAATTTCTCCTAAAGCATATATATTTTCAACCACTTTAAATCGTGAAATAGGGCCTAAACCATACATGGTTAATCCATCGGTATTTCTAATTTTAAAGTATAAGTAGTTGATGCTCATGCCCAAATCTAATCTTTCTGTAACATTGTAGTACGCAATCGGGTTAATATTTACCAGTGTTACATCACCAAAAGAAAGACCTAGATTCCCTCCAAAACTAAGGCGCTCTCTAAACTCAGATTTAGGCTTATCCTTTTTAGGTGAATCTTCATCGCCACTGCGTTCTTTTTTTCCTTTGTCATTTTGAAGATAATCATCGAAAGTAGTGGTGTCTGTTTGAGCCAAAAGTGTACCAGAAATGGCAAAGAAGAAAATACCTGTAAGAATAAACTTTAACATGCCGTAAAATTAACGATTAACAAGATAAACATCAAATCTTACGAAAAGTGTCTAAGCAAGAAAATTAATTGGGAAGTTTCAATTCAGATTAGGGTTTATGGAAATTTTAATATAGCGAAACACAATCGGAAATTCTATCTTTGCTGCTCATGCGTATTGGCATTTTTTTCGGTGGAAGCTCTAGAGAGCGAGAGGTTTCGTTTGCAGGCGGTCGGACTGTTTACGATAACCTAGACCAGTCTATTTTTGAGGCCGTGCCCATTTTTGTGGATAGCTTCAATAACCTTGTTTTATTGGATTGGCAGTACATTTATAAGGGCAGTATCCGAGATTTTTATCCTGATGTTGAAACCCTTAAGGATGTAAATTCCGAATTTCAATTATATGCAAAATCGGTAGGAGATACGTTTGCTACCCAACAAGAAATGTTGAAAAATATTGGCAAGCCGTTGAATTACAATGATTTGCCTGAATTAATAGATTTTGCTTTTCTAAGCTTACACGGTGCTAGTGGAGAAGATGGCAGCATTCAA
>DAIRTB010000458.1:0-1923 GCA_036804105.1 Bacteroidota bacterium
CACGAGCGACCATTAGATTTGAAATTCTAGGGTCTAATGGCGGAATTCCATGTACCTCGGTACCCATCATCATGTAGGCATTTACCTGTACATTAGGAGATTTCAAAGCAATTCCAACTCTTGATGAAGGCGTACCAACCCACAGAAAATGTCTGTTGGCAGCTGGCTCGGTATGGAAAATAATCTGACCAATAGAGTATTGATCAACACCTGTGCCGATACCATAAATCTCAACTGGACCCACTTTTTTCTGCATAAAGACTTGAAAATTGCCCGTTAGCTTTTCCTGGCCTTCTCTAAAATCGAATGCTAATGCTAAGCCAGCCCAAGTATGCGCAATAATATCTCCATCTTCGTTTGGAGGCGACATCACCCACAGATTTCCTCCAAAAGAAATTGTGGAAATACCAAAGCTACCTGATGAACTAATGGTAAATTCTGCACCCATTCTTGCCGATGCTTTCCAAGCTTGACCGCCGCCAACACTTTGCATAAACACCATAGCCTGGAATCCTATTGAACCTTTTGCAGGAACCAATTTCGGAATTAAGGTTTCTGGATCGGTAGCTACATTTCTGCTTACCATATTACTATTCGGCCCAACATCAATACTCATGTTTTTATAAAGACCTCCACCAAATCCATTAAATTCAACTCCTAATAAAGGGATTCCATTTGGTAAAACTACAGAACCGAAAACCGCCCAATATCTAGTGGCATTCTGATCGCCTTGGAATTTTTTGTCGCCAAAATAAGCTAAAGCACTAGCCGTAATACCAGGTTTGAAAGTTGCAGTTATAGAACCCTTCATTCCATCGCCATAGATATTATCATCCTCAAAAAAGAGTATGTAGCCGTTTACTTTAACAATGCCAACATCGCCAGCAATACCTACTGAATCTATTTTGAAATCGTGATAGCGGAAACGAATTTTCTGATTGCTATTTTTATAAACTTCAGCTAGTAACTGAAACTTGGTTCCTGCACCGAAAGTATTTCCGCCCATGCCAAGCTCTAAACCAAAATCAATTTGAACACCCACAATCTTTTTAGGCCCTTCATCTCGCATAATTCTTTCTATCGAGCTAATATTTGCATTAAAGCCTTTAACTTTCTTTTGCGGACTGGCAAACGTCCAAGTTCCCAAAGTAAAATAGCCGTCTGGGTGTTTATCGTCAGATCGTATGGCCAAACCTTGGAAACCCAAAGCCTTCATACTAACATCTCCAACTAGTGGAAATTTACCCTCTATACTTATTTTACCATTTAAGGTCGCTTGAACATTAGCAGAATCTCGGCTATCTAGGTAAAACTCCAGTTTAGAACCACCAAGCAATGCGCTTCGAGCTTTCCAAAAATCGAATTTCAAAGAATCTAACAGATTTACAGTTGCAGAATACGAAAGCGTGTCTTCCTGACCGCCCTCCCCTTTCTCCTTGTAATCTAGTAACATTACATAGCTTAGATTGGTAGCAGTATCAACTGGGATTCTAATCTTCCCTTTGATTTCACCCTTAATAAAACTGCTTGACCGTATTACCACATCAATTTTATCAATACCAAAATCCCAACCACCGGCATTGCCTTTATCAACCGTAATTAAATTGTTTACCAAGAGATTGGTTGAAATACCAGTTCTATCGATTAAAAGATCTCTAGACTGGAAACTTAATCGCTTGCCTATGGTGTCTGTTTGGAAACCTTTTGGCGCATTCACCGTAAGGTCTTTTATGTATAATCCTTGCCATTTCGCATCCATAACTCCGGTATAACCTGTTGGAAATGTGATGTTTGGAGTATTCTTTTGCTCGCTTAAATCTATGGTTAAGTTGCTGGCTACAAAACTCCATTTTGGTAATCCTTTTATTACGAAAGGTTTCGGAATATTTACTTCAATCAAGAAATCATCAAACTTCTGAACAT
>DAIRTB010000458.1:1933-2396 GCA_036804105.1 Bacteroidota bacterium
ATCCATTGCGAAGTTGCCTTTTACCAAAACGGTATCCGATGCAAGGGTTCTATCGTACTTCATTACGTTAGAATCTACCTCAAAATAACCTTCTAAGCGTAGATTTTTGAAACCTTTACATGTCCACGAGATATGCGTTTTCTTGGTTTCGCCACCTTCTAATACCAGTTTCAAGCTGCTGCCAATATTGAAGGTTTGATTGCTCATCAATTGCAAATCTACCTTAGCAACAGAAAAGCCGTTTTCTCTAAGGCAAACGCCAGTGGCAAGAAAATTTACTCTTCCGCCTAAAGATGGATTGTTCAATTGCAAAGCCACATTCATAAAGGCATTTTCTACCGAGAAATCGATACCTAGAATGGCCAAGGTATAATTCACACCTGCTATTTTGGTGTCTTTCAATCCGATGGGAACTGGAACTCCAGTATTGGTGCCAACCTCATTGCTCACAAATGGCACAAGA
>DAIRTB010000459.1:0-2386 GCA_036804105.1 Bacteroidota bacterium
GTGTCTTCAACCTGCCAAACTATAACTGCTGCAATTTCTATGGGATTTCCAACTGCGTCGTTCACTTTAAGTTTTTCTCCATTAAGGTTACGAGCACGTAACGAAATTTTCTTTTTAACAAGGAATGGGTTGGCCCAATAAAAACCATAATTTTTAACTGATCCTTTGTAGGTTCCAAAAAGTAGTAGCACCATGCTTTCGTTCGGATTTACGATGAAGAATCCGCCCATTAAAGTTAGCGATACCAATATACCGATCACACCAACAACAACTGCTGCACTGCCGAATGAGTATTTTAGCGTAATACTAAAAATACTTAAGCCAAGTAGCCCTAAGATCAGAAACAAATACAAGTAACCAACGGCTGGTTTAATCAATTTTTCATTTTCCATTTTTTGAGATTTAAAAGTTTTACAATGATATCAAAACAATATCAAAATAAAAAACTAAATGTGCAAAATTTTTCTAGCAACCCAAAAGCGGGCTCAAAATGATAACTTTGCAAAAAAATAAAATGCCAGATTATATTGTTTACGGGCTTTTTGTCTTGGGCTTTGTGTTTCTAATAAAAGGTGCAGACATTTTAGTTAAAGGCGCTTCTGCTATTGCAAAAAAGTACAACATCTCAGACATGGTTATTGGTTTAACCATTGTATCGTTTGGTACATCTATGCCAGAGCTTATTGTAAGCTTATTTTCAGCTATTGAAGGGAATACAGAAATAGCCATTGGGAATGTGGTAGGAAGTAATATTGCCAACATTTTGCTAGTGCTGGGCGTAAGTGCAATAATTTTTCCCCTAACCATTTCTAAAACCACGGTTCTTACAGAGGTACCCTTTAGTTTAATTGCGGCACTTAGCATCGGTTTTTTTGCTAACGTAACTTTATTTGGAGACCCAACTGGCTTGCAATTGAGTAGATATGAAGGCATGCTACTTTTGGCATTCTTTATCTTATTTATGTTATATATTGTAAAACTAAGTCCACCGCAAGAAGCCGAAGAAATTACTGTAGAAAAATCGTTAACCATACCCAAGTCGATTTTATACATTGTAATTGGTGTTTCAGCCCTGTTTTTAGGCGGCAAATGGGTGGTAGATGGAGCGGTAAAACTGGCAGAAGCATTTGGCATGAGCCAAAGTTTAATTGGCTTAACGGTGGTTGCAGTTGGCACATCGCTCCCAGAATTGGCAACTTCTGCAATGGCAGCTTATCGCAAAAACAGCGATATTGCCGTTGGTAACGTGGTAGGTTCGAATATTTTCAACATCCTTTGGATTCTTGGTCTTACCGCAACCATAAAACCTATTCCATTTCAAGAAACCAGCAATTTCGATATTTTCATGATTGTAATTGCCAGTTTAATGCTAATTCTAAGTATTGGCATTGGTAAGCGTAATTCCGTTGATCGGGGTAATGGCGTAGTTTTCTTACTCGTTTACGCTGCTTACGTTACTTTCCTAATTTACAAAGGATAAAAAAATTCCCAAAAATGAATAATATCTACACCAAAATAATCAGACCAGCACTTTATGCAGTGCTCATAGTTTTAAACCTAATCATCCTGTTTTTAGGCGATCCACAATTCTATCTATATGGAAACTATCGCTTAAATCTATTGGCATTAATTTTCTTTTCGGTGATGTTGTTTCTGCATTTCAGAATTCAGAGTAGTATTAAAAAGCATAAGGTAGAATAAAACCATTTTTTAATGGGGATTTATGTTAAGTGAATGCAAACAGTCCTACCCATTATTTAAATCCTTTTAATCTTGTTCAAAAGTAAACCCTACTTCACTACCTCTTGTAGCATTTTTTTAACTCGATCTTCTAAAGATTCTGTGGTGAGTTTTTCTCTCAAACGTTCACACAAGATTGGAAATGCAAAGGGCGATGGGTGCGATGTTTTGTTGAGCACAATGTCCGATTGCTGAATTCTTTTAAAAGCTTTCCGCAAGCGCATTTCGTCTAGCTGATTGTTCATAACCTGCTCAAATGCTTGTTGAATTAACAAGGAATCTGGTTCGAATTGATAGAAAACATCGAACAAAAGATGGGCCGATGAGCGCAAATGTTTTCCAGAAACCTGCTGACTTACGCCCGGGTAACCTTGGAAAATCAATCCAGAAACTCTACATATTTCTCTAAACTGCCTTTTGGCCATTTCTGCCGCATTTATAGCAGCGTAAATATCGTTGCTCAAGTTGCTCAAACTGAATAAATCGTTATCTAGAGCGGCATCAATTGGAATGGGTTGGTCTGAAAGCAGCTCGAAACCGTAATCGTTCATGGCGATGGAAAATGTTAGCGGCGTAACCTGCCCGATTCTATATGCAAGCAAAGCCGCCATGCCTTCGTGCACCAAACGACCCTCGAAAGGGAAAA
>DAIRTB010000460.1:0-2380 GCA_036804105.1 Bacteroidota bacterium
CAATCATACTCATCTGGGTAGATTCTTGAATTTTCTCTACTCTCTCGCCTACAACTTCCACTGCACTTAGATCGGCGGTATTTGGTGTTAGTTTTACACTTAATGTCTGATTCTGAGTAAGTTCTACAACTATTTCTTTTCTTTGGTAACCCAAATAAGCAATCGATACATGATATTCTGTTGCTTTCGGGAGGGTTAAAGAGAAGAAACCGTAGGTATTTGTGGTTGTTCCGGTTTGGGTTTCTTTTACCAAAACGGCTGCGCCTATTAGGTTTTCGCCCGTTTTTTCGTCTCGAATAAATCCGCTAATGGTAGCATTGTTTTGCGCCGTGAGATTAGAGTAAGGTACTAAGCAAATTAAAAGTCCTACAAGGAGATAAAAGGTACGTTTTTTTTCAAGCAAAAACATTAGTGGATATTTTTAACAAAGTAACAGCGTTTTGCGTTACAAATTGCATGCCAAACAACTTTTATAAATCAGTTTTAAGCTGGTTTCAAGGAGAAGATAAAACAAACTTAACATCTGGAGCTTTAGATAAACCGCTAAAACGCAGCAATTTTTTTAAAGAAGAATATCAGATTTGGAGCAAAACGCAGAAACTTCAAGATTTTAAAGATCAGCTCAGACTTCAATTTGAAGCTTTAAAATCTAATGTTGCAGACCCGAGCTCCATTCTATTTCTGCTATCGCCTCAATCTAACGGGTTTATTTTTTTTGTGGATGATGATTTTTCTCCTGCAGACCTTACATTTTTTCAAGAATACTGTAAGGATTTTTTAGTTGAACAGGGGTATATTTTGAATCAAGCGGACATAAAAATTAGATCCCGGAATGGAGAAATTGTGGAGACCGATAGATATTATTTAAAACCAAAGCCCAATCACGAAGAATTGTTGAGTGGATTAGTTTCGCAAGCATTTGGCAATATTTTATTGGAATTGGAGCAAGTAAATGGGCGGCACAAGCAATTTAAGCTACAATGCAACTGGTATTCAGACAGAAACTACAAAGAACCCATTCCTTTTGAAGAGTTTATTGAGTTGTTGTGTGGTTAGGGGCTGCTGAAAAACCTGTAAGTTATTAATTTTTATAGTTTAAAATTGAATTTATAGTTTATGATGCAAGGATCAAACCAGTAAAACAAAAAAAGTTTGCATCATAATTTTGATAGCAAGGTTAGTTTACTTTTTAACCACATAGGCACATAGGTTTGTTGATGCGATGTTATGGAGATGTGATTATTATGGTGATTAGCTCGTACCTAGAAGGGGCCATCCCTTGTGGTTGCCCAGTGATGCGGTTTTTAACAATATAGAATCATAGAAATATCAGTTTTCACATAGATTGCAAAGGCAATAAACAATTCAAATAACAACTAGGTGAAGCGTTTTTAAACGCCATGCAATTTCTTTTAATATTCAACAAATAATGTTCCTATGTTGTTAATTTTTAAAACAAAATGGCGAAATAACTTGATTTTTAGAACTTAGGTAAACAGCTGAAATATTCGTTCACAAATGTTTTTTGTCCTTCTTTAAAGATATTGGTACAATTAAAATTAATTAAGATGCCTTTTGGGCATTTTAAAAGTTTCATATAGGTTAAAACCTGTGCATCAAAAATTGAATGGAAATCATTTACTGCTTTAAGTTCAACCACTAGACAATTTTCAACCAACAAATCACACCTAAAATCAATATCCAATAGCTTTCCTTTGTACATTACGGGGATTTTAGACTCTGTTTGAAAATTTATTTTCCTATGTATCAACTCTTCTTTCATACATTGTTGATATACACTTTCAAGAAGACCTCTACCCATAACTTTGTGCACCTCAATCGCACTTCCAATTATTTCGTATGTAAGGTCGTCTAGGTATTTCTTAGTTATCATATTTTAATTTTTCAATAAAAATAAAAAATATTTTTTTCTATGTGCCTATTTGGTTAAAATTTTAGTTTTTCAGCAGACCCTAGTTAAATAAAAACTAAATTCTAAGCGTATCAATTATTTCAAAAAGAAACTTTAACTACCCAAACAAACTATTGCCCAAATCCATCACTGTTCCCTGATCAATTTTAAGTAAGCGAGCTGGGAATTTGTCGATCATGTAGAAATCGTGGGTTGCCATTAAAACCGCAGTACCTTGTTTTGAGATTTTCTGAAGCAATTTCAAAATTTCTAAAGATGTGTCCGGGTCTAAGTTACCTGTAGGCTCATCGGCAATAATAATTCCGGGATTGTTTAGAAGCGCCCGTGCTATTACCAAACGTTGTTGCTCGCCACCAGAAAGTAGGTAAGGCATTTTAAAATCTTTGGTCTCCAGCCCAACCTGAGAAAGCACTTCTTTAATCCGCTGATCGATTAATTTTTTGTCTT
>DAIRTB010000461.1:0-2353 GCA_036804105.1 Bacteroidota bacterium
TGGAAGTTGTTTGCGAAGCCTTTATTTCTGGCAAAGAATTCTCTTGTATTGTAGTTGAAGACCTGAGTGGTAAACCACTTGCCTTACCTCCAACAGAAATTGTAAAAGGCTCAGAATTATTCGATTACCGAGCCAAATATTTGCCAGGACTTGCAAGAAAAGTTACTCCAATTCGTGCCAAAGAAGCAGAAATAGAAGCTATTGCAGCTGCTTGTAAAAATTTGTTTTCAGATTTCGGCTTTAAGGTTTATGCCAGAATAGATGGCTTTTTAAGTGTTGATGGAACCATCTTTCTGAACGATCCGAACACTACTTCGGGCATGCTGCCAAGTTCGTTTTTCTTCCATCAGGCTGCGGAAATTGGCCTAAATCCATCGCAGTTTTTATCTTACATCATACAAATTTCGCTTAATGCACGTTTAGCCACTGGCATGTACAGCAGGAAGATTTTAGATTTAAAAACAACCTTAACTCAAAAATTGATTAGTGGAGTTGCAGCTGGAGCTAGCAAAACCAAAGTTGGTGTTATTTTAGGCGGTTACTCATCAGAAAGACATATTTCAGTTGAAAGCGGCAGAAATATTTACGAAAAGCTCTCATCATCAGGAAAATACGAACCATTGTCTATTTTTTTAAGTGGCGATGAAAAGCAATTTGAACTCTACCAGCTGCCCATTCATCTTCATCTTAAAGATAATGCCGACGATATAAAGGAAAAGGTGATGCATTATGAGGTGCACCCTGCGGTTGAGAAAATTCGTGAGCAAGCCAAAGAAATAACGGCATTGTTTGCACCGCAGGCCATCATCAAACCCAAAAAAATAAACCTGAAAGATTTGCCAAACTTGGTAGATCAAGTATTTATAGCCCTTCATGGCAGACCTGGAGAGGATGGCACTTTGCAAATTCAGCTTGAAGCATTAAATATCCCTTATAACGGTTCTGGCCCAGAATCTAGCGCCTTAACCATCAATAAGTTTGAGACGAATGAGCTTTTGAATAATCAAGGTGTTAAAACTGCTCGTCATTTTTGGGTGCAAAAAGAGGAGTTTTTAGCTGATCCAGAAAAAATGGTGGCAAAATTGATAGCAGATTTTTCTTTGCCTTTAATTGCCAAACCCTTAGACGATGGTTGCTCATCGGCAGTAAAAAAAATAAAAACCGCAGAAGAATTGCTTGCTTTCGGTAAAGCAATTCTAAGAGAAACCGAAGAAATGGACGAGGTTTTAGAGCGCATTCTCCATCTAAAACCAAAAGAAGAGTTTCCTGCTAAACAAGGTTTCTTAATTGAGGAATTTATAAACAAGGGCGATGCTGCTCATTTTCTAGAAGTTACGGGCGGATTGCTAACGCATCATATGCCAGATGGTACGATGCGATATGAAATTTTCGAACCCTCAGAATCGCTTGCTGGCGAAGAAGTATTGTCTTTGGAAGAGAAGTTTTTGGCCGGTCAGGGTCAAAACATCACCCCAGCTAGATACAGTTCGGATAAGAATCGCCAAGAAGAAATTTCTAACATTGTGCGTAAAGAATTGGAAAAAACGGCTCGCATTTTAAATGTTAGCGGTTATTGCAGAATAGACGCTTTCGTAAAGATATTTGATGATGGTAAGGTTGATGTATATATAATCGAAGTAAATTCATTACCGGGTATGACGCCGGCAACCTGCATTTTCCATCAAACCGCTTTAAATAATTACAAACCTTATCAGTTTATAGATAAAATCTTAGAATTTGGGAAAGACAATAAAAAAATCGTCATCGTCTAATCAGGGTGGCGCCAAGAGTGTGCTGATTAATCTTGGGATTATCGTAGGTATTTTATTGCTTTTAATTTTTGGTATCATGCAGTTTCTAAAAGTTTATACCAAACATGGAGAAGCCATAGAGGTACCAGATTTAAGCGATTTACACGTTAATCAGATAGAAACTGTATTGGCCAATTTAGGATTAAAATACCAAATTGCAGACTCCAGCTTTCAGGAAGGCAGAAATGCAAATGTGGTTTACGACCAAGATCCTAGACCTGGTAATTTTGTAAAAACTGGTAGAACCATTTACGTTTATATCAATACCTCTAACGTGCCAAACGTTTTGGTTCCGATTTATGAAGGCCAAGATGCCGAAATTTTTCAAAAAACACTGGATATTATGGGGCTAAAAGTTGGCGAAATTAAGTATCGACCAAATATTGCACACAATGTTGTTTTGCGCCTTTATGTTGGCGAAAAAGAAATAAAACCTGGCGAGAAAATTCCCAGAGGTACAGCTATAGATCTATTGGTAGCAAATTCGAGAATGGATACAAGTGTATACGTTCCCAGTTTAATTGGATTAACCCTTGCTGATG
>DAIRTB010000462.1:0-2347 GCA_036804105.1 Bacteroidota bacterium
AGCAGGTAAGGCATTTTAAAATCTTTGGTTTCCAGCCCAACCTGAGAAAGCACTTCTTTAATGCGCTGATCGATTAATTTTTTGTCTTTCCAACCCGTTGCACGCAGCACAAAAGCCAAATTATCGGATACTGTTCTATCCATCAACAATTGAAAATCTTGGAAAACGATGCCCATTTTCCTTCTTAGAAAAGGAATTTCTTTTGGCTTTAATTTAGCCAAGTGATAGTTTTCTATGGTGATGTCTCCTTGCAATAAAGGTAACTCGCCATACATAGTTTTAAGCAAGCTCGATTTTCCAGTACCTGTCTTACCGATTAGGTAAACAAATTCGCCTTTGGCTATTTTAAAGGTCACGTTTGTTAATACCAACGACCGATGTTGAGAAATACTAACTTTTTCTAATTCTATTACCGTTTCCATTTTAAACCTCCAGTTTTATAAGTTTACTGAAAGGCATTTGGTCTATGAAATTTTTTACTTCTGATATTTTATCTCCTAAACCACATTGTGTTATACCTTTTTCAGGTCTATCTGCTCTAAAGTATGCAAGTAGTGTAAAGTTCTCGTCTCGAACTTGAACGTAATCTGGAATCTTAACTTTTCCTTTTATTTTTATGATATACAAACCGAAAGTTTTTTCTAGCATCCAAAGTTAGTCAATCAAAACCTTTATTTTCACAACTTCGAATTACATAGTTTTGGAAAATCTAAAAATCAAATACTCCTTTTGTTCGGTTACACATGCGCCCATGCGTGCAAATCCTCAAGATTCTGAAGAAATTGTTAACCAAATGCTGTTGGGCGAATGGGCCATTGTGCTTGAAAAAGATCCGAAATGGAGTTTTGTGCGCTTGGTACACGATCAATACGAGGGTTGGGTTGACAACAAACAGCTCACCTTTACAGATCAAAATCCACCACAAAATATTTCTAGGCTAAAAGCAAAAATGGGCTTTGCCAAAATGGGCGATGCTGAACTTTTGCTGAGTGCGGGTTCAGTAATTAACCCAGATTTAGAAATTACTGAACATCAATCTTTTTCAGCCGATAACGAAATCACCCAAATTGCCCAAAATTTCTTGGGCACACCTTATTTATGGGGCGGAAGAACATCGTTCGGATTAGATTGCAGCGGTTTTACTCAATTGGTTTTTATGCTGAAATATAAAATCTTGCCGAGAGATGCGTATATGCAAGCAGCAATGGGTACTACCATCCATTTTTTGCAGGAAAGTTTGCCTGGCGATTTAGCTTTTTTCGATAATCCTGAGGGTAAAATAATACATGTGGGTATTGTGTTGGAAGATCAAAAAATAATCCATGCAGCTGGAGTGGTTCGAATAGATACGCTCGATCATCATGGCATTTTCAACAAAGAATTGAAACGCTATTCTCATAATTTGCGGATTATAAAACGAATTACATGATACCCGTTTTAAGTGCTCAGAACATTAGAAACATTGATCTAAACACCTTAGCGGTTCAAAAAATTAGCGCTTGGGAATTAATGGAACGAGCCGCAAGGGTCATTAGGGAAGAGATTTGGAGTATTATTGGATTTCCAAATAAGGTAATACTTTTTGCAGGACCTGGAAATAATGGGGGAGACGCATTGGCACTTGCTCGTTTACTTATTCTTACCGGTAGCGAAAGTGTTTCTCTTTTTTATATTGGAAATGAAGAAATTGGATCTACCGAGCGTAAAAAGAATTTTAAAATGGCTCGATCGATTGCGGAAATAGATTTTTTTGATTTAGATGTAATTGATTTAGAACTAATAAGAAGTCAAGCGGAAGATGCAAACACAATTGTTGATGGACTTTTTGGTTCGGGGTTAAACAGATCGTTTTCTGCTCAGACTAATGAGCTTATTTTTACACTTAACTCTCTGAAAACCAAGAAAATTTCCATCGATGTTCCATCTGGAACTTCCGATACTTATTTCCCCGAAAATGTAATTTTTAAGGCACACCACACCATTTGTATTGAGTACCCGAAGCTGAGTTATTATCTGCCAGAAACTGGCAATGCTTGGGGTAAAATAAAGCTGGTATCCATTGACCTCGTTTTCGACGAGGCTTTAGAGGTTGGGCCAAAATCTAGGCTTGTTTCAAAGGAATACCTTCAATCGGTTTATAAACCTAGAGAGCGTTTTTCTCATAAAGGAACTTATGGACATGCACTAATTGTGGCAGGCGTTCAAGATTCGAATGCGATAATTCCTTCTGGAGCTGCCATTTTAGCAGCAGGTGCATGTTCAAAATCTGGTGCTGGCAAAACCAGCTTAATTAGTAGTATCCCAACTTTAAATGCAACAATTGGGAAATATCCAGAGGTTATGGGTA
>DAIRTB010000463.1:0-2320 GCA_036804105.1 Bacteroidota bacterium
TATTGGATATTGATCTAGCCAACCTGCAAGTAACCGTTGAACCAGGCGTAATAACCCAAGTTTTGCAAGATGCGGTTGCCGAACATGGTTTATATTATCCTCCAGATCCATCAAGCAAGGGCAGTTGTTTTATTGGTGGAAATATTTCAGAATCTGCTGGCGGACCGCACGCCGTAAAATATGGAACCACCAAAGATTATGTTTTGAATTTGGAAGTTGCTTTGGCTGATGGATCTCTCATTTGGACTGGTGCAAACGTATTGAAAAATGCTACTGGGTACAACCTTACGCAACTTATGGTGGGTTCTGAAGGAACATTAGGCGTTGTTACGAAAATCGTTTTACGCTTAATTCCGCAGCCGAAATACAGCATTCTTTTATTGGCACCATTTAATTCGGCCATGGCGGCTTGTGCTGCGGTTTCAGCTTTTTTTAGAGCAGGAATAACACCCTCTGCCTGTGAATTTATGGAGCGAGATGCTCTTATTCTTTCTAAGAATTACCTCGGTTTAGATTACCACATTGCCGATGAAGTGCAGGCGCATTTACTAATAGAACTAGACGGACAAAACGAACAAGCAGTTTTTGCAGAGGCAGAAATGGTGGCCAATGTCTTGGCAGAATATGGTTCTGAAGATGTTCAATTTGCTGATAATGAGCAGCACAAAGCCCAACTTTGGCGCTTAAGGCGAAGTGTTGCACACGCTGTTAGAGCCTTTTCAATTTATAAAGAAGAAGATACCTGCGTACCAAGAGCTGCACTTCCGGAATTGTTAGCTGGAATTAAAAGCATAGGTAAAGTTTACGGATTTTCGTCCATTTGCTACGGCCACGCTGGCGATGGCAACTTGCACGTAAACATTCTGAAAGGTAATTTAAATGATTTTGAATGGGAGAATACGGTAAACAATGGCATTTCAGAACTTTTTACCCTAGTAAAAAAAATGAAAGGCACCTTATCGGGAGAGCATGGAATTGGCTGGGTTCAAAAACCTTACATGCCCATAATAGTAGATGAAATGAATTTACAGTTGATGCGGGAGATCAAGAAGGTGTTTGATCCGAAGAATATTTTAAACCCCGGCAAGATTTTTCAGTGATCTATGGTTATTAACTATTATTTGAAATCTTCAATCAACACATCATCACATCAGCATATCAATCAACACATCAGCCAATCGCCTTAAATACTTTTTCTGCTGGAAGATCATTCATGCAACTAATTCCGTGTACACAAGTGCCTCTGTAAAAGCAATCGCAGGGTTTGTTGGGTTCGATGATTTCTCCATTTCCAAAAAGGTTAAATTCGTGTGAATTGAAAATGTTGTTCATCAGGATAACCTTTTTCTGAAGCGCAATCCCAATGTGCATGGCCATGGTTACTTGAGTTACAATGGTATCGCACTGATTCATTAAATGGATGAATTGTGGCAAAGGAAAATGGCCGAAATACAATGCTCCAGTTGCGTTGGCAATGCCTTGATTATTTTCGTGTTCCTGCGTACCACCAAGTAAGAGCGGGGTGTAGCCTTTGTTTTGTAGTAAGGCGATAAGTTGAATCCAATGCTCATTTGGCCAAAGTCGAGTAATCCATCTTCCGCCGCAACCGGTGTTTAAGCCAACAATTTTCGAGTTTGTTGGAAGATTCCAAGCATAAGCATTAGCAGCAGGAAGGTTAATGCTGTTGGTTTCACCTTCGAATGTAAAGCCGCAAATATTGAAAATTTCTTCGGCGTAAGAAAGGGTGTTGGCTTTGCTTACATCATCAAAAAGGCCTGTGTAGTACTTGGGAGCTGCATTTTCGTCGATGGGAACAATGGCATTGTTTTTTAAAGTATAGCCAAATTTCTTATCAGCTTGAAGTTTTGCAGCGAGCGAAGATGCTTCCACATCTTTGTCTAAGTTTATTAGAATATCGAATATGCAAGCTTCTAAATAAACCAAAGATGCTAAAGTAAAGGGGAGGATTTCCTCAATTTCGTTCTGTGGTAAAATCTCTGGACTAAGTGTTAGCCAGGTAATTTTTGCATCAGGATATTCTTTTCTTAAGCGCTTAAGCAGGGGAGTTGTTCTAATAACATCGCCAATGGCACCTAATTTTATGATGAGAATTCTGGTTTTTATTTGAGTATAGTGTTCGCAGTTTTCACAGTGAACTCCATATTTTTTATGCGGATTGCAGGGAATATGCCCTTTATAGTATAAACAGTCGGTGTGAATAAGCATTGCTCGTGATAACTTCTAAAGTTGGCTAAGATAAGTTTAAAGTTTTATTGAAGGATCAATAATTGTACACAATTGTATGATTTAAACATGCTGA
>DAIRTB010000464.1:0-2316 GCA_036804105.1 Bacteroidota bacterium
CCCCCGCTCAAGCATACTTTGGAAGAAGCTTTGGAATACATCCAGGGTGATGAATATGTAGAAGTGACGCCTAAGAGCATCCGTTTGCGCAAGACCTTCCTCAAGGAGCATGAGCGCAAGCGTTCCAAGGGCAGTGCTTTGGCTCAGGCGGAATAAGGGAGGTTTGTGGGTATCGCCATCTGCTTTAAGTGGTGGTTTAGACTCAAGTACAATAGCTTGCATAATGCGAGACATTTTAAACGAAACTTCAAGCAATTCTATTAAAACCATTACTAGCTGTAGTACAGACAAACGGTTTGACGAATCTAAGTATGCAGATTCAGTAAACCACAAGATTAATGCAAATTCTTTTAAAGTTTACCCAACATTTGAAAAACTTAAAACAGATGTCGAGCGCTTAATATGGCATATGGATTATCCATTTGCAAGTACTTCAATTTTTAGTCAATGGTGTGTTTTTGAACATGCTAAAAAACAAGATTTGTCTGTAATGATAAACGGTCAGGGTGCAGATGAACAGCTTGCGGGATATGAAGGGAATGATGTAACCTTTTACACTGGTCTAATGGTAAAAAAGCGTTTTTTAGTTCTATCAAGAGAAATATACGCATATAAAAGGTATAAAGGTAAATGGCCCGCCATAGAATTGGTTGGAGCTATTCAACAGATTTTACCTGATAAACTTTTAAACCGCATTCCCGAAAAGTACAAATTTCTGAAGAAGAATGTTAAGAACTGGTTAATTCCAAAAGAAGCATTCAAATCTCCAAAGTGGCCAAACAGTTTAAGGGAAAGTTTAATTAAACAAGTTACCCAATCTCCTCTGCCAACGTTACTAAGAAATGAAGATAGAACTTCGATGGCATTTTCTGTAGAGTCTAGAGTTCCCTTTATGGATTATAGGTTAATAGAATTTACACTAAGCCTGCCAGAAGAATTTGTTTATAGACTTGGAGAACGAAAATACATACTTAGACAAGCCTTTACCGGTTACATTCCAGACCTTGTTGTAAATAGAAAAGATAAGATGGGGTTTGTTTCAGCTGGAGAAAAATGGATGGTAGAAGATACAGAAAGTAAAATATGGTTTAACGACCTTATCAAAAAGTATGCTATTTTAGGAAGTGATATTTTAATTCCAAATAAAGCCATAAAATTTGTTGAGGAGATTCAATCTGGTACGAGGAAATTCTCCAACGATATCTGGCAGTTAGTAAACTTTGGCATTTGGCTAAACTTAATGGAAAAATATAAGAAGCAAACTCTTTAATACTAAAGTATAAAATATTTTGAAAATCTTAGTATATACCCCTTGGTTTCAAACAAAAGAGTATCCGTTTGATTCAACATTTGTAAACCAACAGGTAAAGATGATGGCAGAATTAGGGCCACTAAACTTGGGTAAAGAGCTCAAAATTGTGGTTTGGCATCAAATTTTATCGGTAGATTTAAAGAAATTAATTTTTAAAAGACCAACGCTTTATAGAGAAACTGTAAAATTTGACAACTTTACCGTGTTTCATAGAACAGGTCTTATTTTAAGCCACAGAATTAAAATTAATCAACGTTTTTTGTACAGAAATCAACAGAATAAAACATATTTAGAATGTATTCAACATCTAGGGGGTGCCCCTAACCTAGTTTGGGCCATTACCTTAAGCGGAGCAATGGGTTGGTATTCGTTTGCAGAAAGTAATGGATTATTACAAATCCCAATTGTACTTCAAGAGCATTCCAATCCTTTAAAAATGCATCTTAAATTTAAGTGGCAAAGAAGTTTAGCAAAGAAACTGTTACATAATATAAAAATTATTGTAGTAGCCGAAAGACAGATAGTAGAATTTAAGGAGCTTAACGAAAGTCTCAATCCAATTGTTATTTCTAATCCTGCAGATTTTGAGTTTTTTCAGCAAGATTTAATAATTCCCAAAATCGACTCTAAAAACATTTTGTTTGTGGGTAGATTAAGTTCTGAAAAAGGGTTGCTTCGATTAATAGATGCTTTTTCAAGAATATCTATAGAGTATTCTCTAATAATTATTGGCGATGGACCCGAGAAAACCGAAATTCTTAGTAAAATATCAAATTATGGCCTTGAAAATCGGGTGATTTTACTTGGAGCTTTAAAGAAAAAGGAAATTGTAAAAAATTTGCAAGAGGCAATTCTTTTTGTTTTACCAAGTTTTTATGAAAATTGCCCTGTGGCACTTATCGAAGCACAAGTTTTAGGTGTACCTTGTTTGGTTACCGAGAATGGAGCATCTGAAAAAGTATTACTTCCTGAAGCTGGCATTTCGGTTAGAGATAATGGTGATG
>DAIRTB010000465.1:0-2304 GCA_036804105.1 Bacteroidota bacterium
TTTGTCTTTTTCGTTTGGTCCACAAGATGTGAATCCTAAAATGGCAACAGCCATTAGCGGTAAAATAACTTTTTTCATAATTGTATTGATTTGATACCCTAGTAACACCAGGAAAGCCGTTTTGTTCAATTAGTTTGAAATATTTAGAAAAAATCTTTCTTTTAAAACGATATTAACACAATCATAACACGAAACATCATAAAAAAATTAAAAATCATTTACTTTTCCTAAATAATCAGACCTCATACCTGCTTATTGAATTTTGAGTAAAGGAAGATTTTGAACACCTTGATCTGAAATAATCTGAACCGAATAGTATCCTGAAGAAAGGCCAACCAAATTTAAAAATTTAGATCCTTTTTGAACATCCTTCAAATTAAATTGAATTACTATTCTGCCAGTGTAATCCACTACACTGATTCCTAAATTTGTGTTCATCCCTAAATCATAATCTAAAACAGCAATATGGTTAGTTGGATTTGGGTATAATTTAAAAATTGGTTTCTTTACATCTACTTCATTATCTGTACCTAATACTAACTCTCTCACGAATTTTATGGTAAAAACATCTTCTGAAAGTCGGTTTAATGGAATTCCAACTGCATTGGCATTAATGGTAAACTGAAGGTTTATGGAATCTCCGATCTGAACCCCAGTAAATGCTAGATTTTGGTCTATAGTATTGTAGGTCAAATTCAAAGTTGTGTCAGAACCTGAATTATTAGAAAAAATATTGAACAATGGAGTTCCAAACGAGCCAGTTGGATCTGCATACCAACTATAAAGAATTGGACCACCAGATAGTCTTGTAGCCTTTCTCCAAATAAAATCAACAGTTTGGTTGCCATTACCCTGAATCACATATCTAGCATTGTTTGCTGGCTGCAAAATATTGAATCTTGAAATTGTGTCAAAAGACGATCCTCTAATAAAAGTTATCTGTTTTACATCAGATAAACGGGTAACATTTCCAGAATTTGCACGAACGGTCCATTTTAAATTTATACTGCCGCTAACAGGAACACCATTACTTACTAGTAAAGAATTTATTTGACCTAACGTTAATGAAAGTACAGTATCAGACCCAAGAGAATTTGAGTTTATTACACTAATTGGCATTGTAAAGTTACCATTTACAGAATCTAGGAGAAATTGGTAGGTAACAGTACCTGGAATTGATCTAACACTTTTGCTCCATAAAAAATCAACGGCCTGAACACTATTAGGAATACCTGTAATGCTTGCTGCATTAAAAGGTAAAAGCGTAAGGAAAGCAGAAAGTGAATCTAAAAATACAACCTGCCTGCTTAGATTCAATAAAAACGGTTGCCCACTAATTCTTGAGGTTCCAGCTTCAATTGCCCTAATGGCCCATTTTATTTGATAGGTGCTATTTAAACTAACATTTTGAACCTGAAGCAATGAATCTAAAAATCCAAAATTTAATGTTATTGAAGTGTCTAAACCTCCACTTGCTGCATTTAATACTAAAATTGGGGAAGAAAAATTACCATTGGGCAGATCAAATAACAATTGGTAAGTGGGAGGATTTAACGAAGCTGTTGCCGCTCTATTCCAACTAAATGGAACTTGCTGGGTATTTAGGCCACTTAGAATTATGGTTTGATTACTTATTGGAGTTACTAAACTGAAATCTGAGATTGTGTCTCCTACAACGCCTCTAAAAATTCTAAGATTAAAACTTGTGTCGGCAACCCTGTTAGACCCTTGAGTATTTGTAGCTATTACAGACCATACAATGTTTGCGGTATCGCCAATATTTACACTTACATTATTTAAAAAGTTATTTAAAAACCCATATGATACTGTTGCGGATGTATCTAAACCTCCCCCATTCGAAGTAAAGTACGCTTGTGGAAAACTAATACCAGTGCTAGCAGGTGCTCCAATCCATTGATAGGTTACCCCAGAAGAGGATCTTCGCCATGTAAAATTTTGGGTTTGAGAGCTTAATCCAGATAAATTTAAAAATGTGTTATTTTGTGGACTTAATATTGTAAAAGGATTAAGGTTACTCGGAGCAATCTGTAAATAGTAATCCTCTGTTTCGCCGTAAAAGTAACTTCCACAAGGCGTTACATTGGCTGGATTATTGGTTTCAACTATAACAATCCTCATTCCTAAAACGTCAATGGTTGCATTGGCAGGAACTGTTATTCCACCAACAATATCACCAAGACTGGTAGAAAGATTGGAAACAAAAACCTCTTCATTTGGGTCTGTAAAACTTCCATTTCTATTCCAATCTACAAAAATCTTAACTATTGCTGGGTAATGAATATT
>DAIRTB010000466.1:0-2298 GCA_036804105.1 Bacteroidota bacterium
CGCAGCTGCCGCAGCTTCCATAACGGCCTCGCTCATAGTTGGGTGCGGGTGAACGGTCTTGATGATCTCATGACCTGTAGTTTCTAATTTACGTGCTGCCACAACTTCGGCAATCATTTCGGTTACGTTAGCGCCAATCATGTGGGCACCTAACCATTCGCCATATTTAGCATCGAAAATAACTTTTACGAAACCATCTTTTGCTCCAGAAGCAGATGCTTTTCCGGATGCTGAGAATGGGAATTTACCTACTTTAATTTCGTAACCAGCTTCTTTTGCCGCTTTTTCGGTATAACCTACCGATGCAATTTCCGGCCATGTATACGTACAACCCGGAATGTTGCCGTAATCTAGTGGCTCAACATGCATTCCCGAGATTTTCTCCACGCAAATAATTCCTTCTGCGGAGGCTACGTGCGCCAAAGCTGGGCCTTTAACTATATCGCCAATTGCGTAATATCCTGGGATGTTGGTTTGGTAGAAATCGTCAACCAAAACTTTGCCTTTTTCGGTTTTGATACCTACTTCTTCTAAGCCGATGCCGTCTAAATTGGCAACAACACCAGCAGCAGAAAGTACAATATCAGCTTCAATGGTAATCTCCCCTTTCGGAGTTTTCACTTTGGCTTTGCAACCATTTCCAGAAATATCAACTGATTCTACGCTTGAGCCTGTGTGGATTTCTATGCCTTTTTTCTTGTAGATTTTCTCCAAGGTTTTAGATACTTCTTCATCCTCTAAAGGAACAATATTCGGCATAAATTCTACGATGGTAACTTTTGTACCCATGGTAGCGTAGAAGTATGCAAACTCGCAACCAATTGCGCCTGAGCCAATTACCACCATAGATTTCGGCTGAGTCTCTAAACTCATGGCCTTGCGGTACTCAATTACTTTCTTGCCATCGATCTTGATGTTTGGCAACTCACGTGCTCTTCCACCCGTTGCAATGATGATATTTTTTGCAGTGTATTCCGATTTCTTGCCATCGGCTGCGGTAACTTCTACCTTCTTGCCAGCCTTAACTTTTCCAGTACCGTTTATTACTTCAATTTTATTTTTCTTCATCAAGAACTGAACGCCCTTGCTCATGCCATCGGCAACGTTACGACTTCTCTTAACTACT
Organism: Bacteroidota bacterium; assembly: GCA_036804105.1. Classification (GTDB taxonomy): domain Bacteria; phylum Bacteroidota; class Bacteroidia; order UBA7662; family DAIRTB01; genus DAIRTB01. The sequence goes on from DAIRTB010000466.1 coordinate 1,127, forward strand.
GCCGTAAAATCTGCTTTTGCATCGGAAACCTGAATGCCGTAATCGTTGGCATGTTGAATATATTCGAAAACTTGTGCACTCTTTAAAAGGGCTTTAGTGGGTATACAACCCCAGTTTAAACAAATTCCGCCCAAAGATTCTTTCTCAATAACGGCCACTTTCATGCCCAACTGAGAAGCTCTAATGGCAGCTACATAACCACCAGGACCAGTTCCTACTACTATTAAATCAAACTGCATATCTAAAAGATTTTTTTGCGAAGATAAGGTAAAAGTGCTTTTAAAGGGGTGCATTTTAGAGCGAACTCAGCAAGTTGATGGGATAAAATGCTGTTGAATTTGTAAAATCCATAAGTATCTAGATCTGTAGACATTTTCTTTGGCTTTTTTGAACTCCGTTTGCATCATTCTGAATTTGGCAAACCTTTACTTTGTAACTTTGTTCTCGAATTCAAAATTATCCAACATCTTGCAGCATTCATCTGAAATTGGCTACAAATTCTGTAATAGCCTTACCGCTTATAAAAGATTCAAAACCAGTGTAGTACCCGTAGGAAATCTTCCCATGGGTGGCGAAAATCCAATCCGAGTGCAGTCTATGACCACCACCGACACCATGGACACCAAAGGCACGGTTGAGCAAAGTCTTCGATTAATTGAAGTGGGTTGCGAATTGGTAAGAATTACTGCGCCAAGCATTAAGGAAGCTCAAAATTTAGCGGAAATTAAGCAACAAATTCGGGCGAAAGGTTACGATACGCCCTTGGTTGCCGATATCCACTTTACACCAAATGCCGCAGAAGTTGCTGCAAGAATCGTAGAGAAAGTGCGCATTAATCCAGGCAATTTCGTCGATAAAAAGAAGTTTGAAGAGATTGAATACACCGACGAATCTTACAACGAGGAGCTGGAACGCATCCACAAAAAATTTATTCCATTGGTTGAAATCTGCAAGAAAAATGGAACCGCCATGCGCATAGGCACCAATCATGGTTCGCTTTCAGATCGGATTATGAGCCGTTATGGCGACACACCGAATGGCATGGTAGAATCTGCAATGGAATTCCTACGGATTGCCCAAGAACTTGATTATCACAGCATTGTATTGTCGATGAAGGCAAGCAATCCGCAGGTGATGGTGCAGGCTTACCGTCTTCTAGTAAACACCATGAT
>DAIRTB010000467.1:0-2298 GCA_036804105.1 Bacteroidota bacterium
GTCGCATCTAGTAATCCAAGAAAAAGCTGCTCCAGTTTGATAGGTAAAATTGTAACCAAAACCAACCGTATCATCTCTAATTATGATTGGATTTGGCGGTAATCCTGCTTGTGGGCTTCCTGGATACCCAGATAATGTTGCGCATGGTGGAGCAACACAGCCAGTTGTTGTGCTTGTATAGTTTGTACCAAATTGAGCTCCATTTAAATAGATTTTTAAATCTTGCGGAGGAAAAGCAGGGCTAAAATCGAATGCTTGGATTAGAAATTTTACTGTATCTCCAGTGTAGAAAGTACCTTGATATCCTAAATCGTTTGTTGCACAGTTTCTAAAAGGTTTATCTAAGAATGGACGTTCTTGATTACCTATTGGAAAGTTTGGTGGAACGGCCAAAACTTGAAGTTGGAAATCTCTAAATACCTCAGCTATTAGCACCCCACATCTGTAAGATTTTACAGAAATACAAGCCTGCGAATTTCCTGTTTGAATCGTTCTAAAATTTAAAACACCTGTAATAGTGTTAATAGGGCCGCCGCCACCTATACCGGTTGCTGGAACAATACCTGCAAATGGATTAGATAGATTGTAAGGGGCATTAAAAGTACAAATTTGATTAAATCCTCTCCATGGATTATCTATACCATAGGCTAAACTATCTTGGTTGGGATCTATTGCGTTATTATTAAAAACAGCAGTATCTCCAGAATTCTGTATTTGTAAGGAAGTTGGTGGTTCGGCAAAGGCTGGCGAGGCATCACAAAGCTGAGCTGGGGTCTGGCCTAAATAGGAATACATTTTAGCCCTTAAGACAATATCGCCGCAGGAAAATGGATAATTTACTAGTGTATTTCTACAACAATTAATTGCACCTAAGCCCGTAGTTACTGTATAAAATGTGTAGCCAGCTGCAGGTGGCGTAGGAATTCCGGTAAAACTAACTGGTAATGATCTGAAAACAAATTTTTGAACTGCACCTCTTCTGCCAGCGGTTGTAGGGTTTGAACAGTTTAATGAAGTTTGACTAAAAGATGGGACACATTCTGGAGTTATTTCAATTGTATTTACTAAATTACATGATATTGAACCAACCCCAGCATCGTTTTGTAAAATTACAATTTGATTAATGAAGCTAATACCACTACAATCTCTGTACACCACAACTGTAAAAACAAAATTGCCCCCTCCTACACATTCAAAAGATACCTCACCTCCGAGGATGTGAGATGCATTTGCTTTGTTACCAAAAGTTAGAAAAATTATTCCTAATAAAAGCCATGTAAGTTTTTTCATTAAAACTGGTTTTTTAAAAACAGAAGCTAAAAATAACAGTTTAGATTCAAATAACCAACTTTAAATAAAAATTTTCCCAAATTGTCTGGACATTTGAGTAAAGATTAAGCTTCTAAGAGCGCACACCTCTGTTAAAATAAGGTCGCTTTAGTAATTTATGAGCGGTTTAATTTCCTCATTAAACCATTTTGCATACCATGTATAGTTTAAGGGGGTTATGCGAATTCTTTCTTTCAGCTCTTCTCCAACTGGTTTAATTTTTCTAGCGGGCATTCCTGCATAGATAAATCCAGCTTCACAAATGGTGTTTTCTAAAACTACAGCCCCTGCAGCAATTACGCAACCTGCTCCAATAATCGCATTGTCCATAATTACTGCATTCATTCCAACCAAAACCCCATCTTCTATTGTACAACCATGTACAACGGCATTGTGGGCAATACTTACATGGTTTCCGATGGTGGTTTCCGATTTTCCGAAAGTGCCATGTATTACTACCCCATCTTGTATATTACTTGTGTGCCCAATTCTTATAGGTGAAACGTCGCCCCTAATAATTGCTCCAAACCAAACTGTGCAATTGTCTCCCAAAATTACATCGCCAACTAAGGTTGCATTTGGGGCAATAAAGCAGTTCTCTCCCCATTTTGGAAATTTATTTTCTACTGGTAGAATTAAAGGTTGATGTTCCATACTTTTAAAAAGACAACTTTGAAATCACATTTTAACAGATTTTCCTTTGATGAAGGCATGAAAAATTCTTCTCCCATCTGAATATTTTTCTCCACTATCTGATAAAAACATTGTAGCGTCATTACCAATTAATAACTTAGAAGTGTCTGAAATTTTACAATTTTTATTTTTATTATTTTTTGTAGTATCTGATTTTGATTTATTTACATTACCAGAATGTACGTGCTTGCCTTGACCATCTATAAAAATAATTGTAGTAACGTCTAATCTGATTTCGTTACCAGTGCCAACATAAATTATTTTTCCTTTTTCGAA
>DAIRTB010000468.1:0-2297 GCA_036804105.1 Bacteroidota bacterium
CGATTTAAATCCAATGGTTTCGGAATGAAATCGTAAGCCCCAAGTTTTGTTGCTTCAACAGCTGTTTCAATGCTTCCGTGGCCGGAAATCATTACCACGGCTTGGTCTGGTTTTTTATTGCGGATTTCTGCGAGTACCTCAAGACCATCCATCTTAGGCATCTTAATGTCGCAGAAAATAATGTTGTACTCGTTTTTGTCAAGCTTGGCCAGTCCTTCAATACCATCAGATGCTTCGTCTACCTCATACCCCTCGTATTCCAGAATTTCTTTGAGGGTGTTTCGGATACTGCGCTCATCGTCTATTACAAGTATTTTAGCCATTATAAGTCAATTTAAAAAGTTTGATAAAGTTACACATTCAGGTGAATTTTGAGCACGAAAATATAATACAATCATCAATCACAAAAAAAGGGAGCTTATAAAACTCCCTTTTTGGACTCCTGAAATACTACCAGTTGTTTACGAGCGTAAAGACATCACCCGAAAAGAAAAATTACAATGGAATATTACCATGCTTTTTTCTAGGTAAGCTAACGGCTTTGTTTTCCAGCATTTTAAAGGCATGAATTAGTTTGTCTCTGGTTTGCTCTGGTAAAATCACCTCATCAATAAACCCACGGGCAGCTGCTCTGTACGGATTTGCAAATTTCTGAATGTACTCCAATTCTTTCTCCGCAAGTTTTTCTGTTGGATTTTCTGCCGATTCAATTTCGGCTTTGAAAATAATTTCGGCAGCTCCTTTGGCGCCCATAACTGCAATTTCGGCTGATGGCCATGCGAAATTCATGTCTGCACCGATGTGTTTAGAGTTCATTACGTCGTAAGCGCCACCATACGCTTTCCGAGTAATTACGGTAATTCTTGGTACAGTTGCCTCGCAGAAAGCGTACAACAATTTAGCGCCATTGGTAATAATGCCTCGCCACTCTTGATCTGTTCCTGGCAAAAATCCTGGAACATCTTCTAAAACTAAGAGGGGTGTATTGAATGAATCGCAAAAACGAACAAACCTACCCGCTTTTGTGGAGGCATCGATATCTAGAACCCCAGCCATAGCTGCGGGTTGATTGGCCACAATGCCGATTGACCTACCAGCAATTCTTGCGAAACCTACCACAATATTCTCAGCGAAATCTTTATGCACTTCTAAAAACGATTGTTGATCTACCAACTCGTTGATAACATCACGCATGTCGTATGGCTGATTTGGATTGGAAGGAATTATATCGTTAAGCGCAGGTCTGAGCTCAGATTCGGGAGCTTGGTAATCAAATTTCGGAGCCAACTCCTCACAGTTTTGAGGCATGTAGGTAATCAAGTCTCGTATTTTTTGAAGACAAGTCACTTCGTTTGCCATGGCAAAATGGGTAACACCCGATTTGCTTGCATGTGTATTTGCGCCCCCTAATTGCTCTGAAGTTACATCTTCGTGCGTAACTGTTTTTACAACATTCGGGCCGGTTACAAACATGTACGATGTTTTCTCTACCATTAAAATAAAATCTGTGATGGCTGGAGAATAAACAGCACCACCCGCACATGGCCCCATTATGGCAGAAATCTGTGGGATTACACCAGATGCAATGGTATTTCTGAAGAAAATATCTGCATAGCCTGCCAAAGAATCTACGCCTTCTTGAATACGGGCACCACCAGAATCGTTTAAACCAATAAGCGGAGCACCATTTTTAAGCGCCAAATCCATTATTTTGCAAATTTTTTGGGCGAAGGTTTCGGAAAGGGATCCACCAAAAACGGTAAAATCTTGAGAGAAAACATACACCAATCTACCTGTAATTGTGCCATAGCCAGTTACTACACCATCGCCAAGAATTTGCTGGTTTTCCATTCCGAAATCCACACAGCGATGGGTTACAAACATGCCAATTTCTTGGAAAGAACCTTTGTCTAGCAATAAATCTATGCGTTCTCTGGCAGTTAGTTTCCCTTTTTTATGTTGCGATTCAATGCGTTTAACCCCACCGCCAAGTTTAGCTTCTGCAATGGTATTTACCAAACGGTCTACCTTATGTTGATTCATGATACTGTTAATTTTAAGCGCATCCAAAGGTAAGGTACAGGATTTATAATTCTTGATTTTGACTGTGGGAAACCCAGTTTTTGGGCAGTTTGTAGAATTGTTAGGAAAAACGAATCAAAGCAAAAATCCTAACAAAAGGTGTTAGAAAAAAAATGTTATGAAAAAAATTCTAACACAAAAAACATAACAGAGTCTGTTAGTAAAAAAATGTTAGGAAAAAAATTCTAACACAAAAAACATAACAGAATTTGTTA
>DAIRTB010000469.1:0-2290 GCA_036804105.1 Bacteroidota bacterium
TATCGTCGGTAACTGCATTTGGAATAACAGAGGCAGCTAGTGCAAAGTCTAAAGCCGCAACCTCTGCTGCAGAAAATGCAGGGTGTGTTTTATACTCCCAAATATTTTCCATTTGTTCTGCACTTGCATGGTATCTCTCGGCCGCTCTAATGGTATGCGCTTGGCAATATCTGCAACCTGCTGCATGGCTACTTATATATCCAATTAATCGCTTCAAGGCGCTAGTTACTTTGCCTTTGTTTTCCATAACAGCCTTATTTAGTTCAATAAATGCATAGGCTATTCTTGGTCTGTGATACATGGTAAGCACACTGTTTGGACAGAAGCCTAAAGTCTCATTAAAAAAGGCGATAAGTTTATCCAATTCAGGATCGTTAATATTTTGTTTTGGGCTTACTAAAGATGTTTTCATATTATCTAGTTTAATTTTAGTGAGTAGCAAACGCCATCTATATAAAGCAGGGAGCGTTAAAATGAAAAGTAGTACCCTCAGATGAATAATTTTGTAACAATAATTTATTTTGAATTAGAGGTAAGGCTTTGTTTTAGAGAATAATAGAAAACAATTAAAAATCCGGCAGAAAGCATAACGTGAAAAGGCAGTAATCCGTAATCGTTCAACTGCAAACCTTTAAACACCCCAAACGCAAAATAAATTGCCAATAACAACTCTAACAGATTTACTAAATTCAAATTCGTTTTCAAGTAAGTGTTGCCAACCCATGCTCCATTTTTATTGTCTAGATTGAATTTTGGGGTTCTTATGAATGGCGTTTTTCTACCTAAATAACCTTCTACCACGGCCATACCATTGTGCAGTGATAACCCCATAGAAACGGATAAAAATATGGGGAAAGTTAACATCATGTTTATAGCAGTGAAAATTTTATTCTTGTTAAGTTTATTTGACGACACAAAATACATCGCACACAATATAAAGAAACTTAAAACAAACAATGATGCAATTAAAAAGAAATTTCTGAAATCTGGAAAAGAAATTTTAATATACAATAATGGTACACTTAAAACAGCACACATCAAAACACTTAAGAAAATGGCACTATTTAGCAAATGCATAACGCCATGCCATTTAATAGCAAATGGTTTATGGCTTTTCAGAACATTAAATAAATGTTTTTTAGCCGTTTCCGCCCCACCTTTTGTCCACCGATACTGCTGCGTTTTAAGCGCACTCATTACAGGTGGTAATTCGGCGGGTGAGGCTACATCTTCCAAATAAATAAATTTCCAGTCTCGCAATTGAGCTCTGTAACTCAAATCCAAATCTTCGGTTAAGGTATCAGACTGCCAATTACCGGAATCAACTATACAGGTCTTACGCCAAATGCCAGCTGTACCATTGAAATTGATAAAACCATCGTTGTAGTTCCTGCCTACTTGTTCCACCGTAAAATGGGCATCTAAGCCAAATGCTTGCAATTTCGTTAGCAAGGAATAGTTTCTATTCAAATGCTCCCATTTGGTTTGAACCATTCCAACTTTTGGATTAATAAAAAATGGAACGGTTTGCAATAGAAAATCTAATCTTGGAAGAAAATCTGAATCAAATATCGCAATAAACTCCCCCTTGGCCAATTCTAGACCAGCCGCTAAGGCACCTGCCTTGTATCCCACACGATTTATTCTATGAACGTGTTCTATATTAATACCTAAACTTTTCCATTCTTCAACTTTTCTCTTTACAATCTCAAAAGTTTCGTCGGTTGAATCGTCTAATACCTGAATTTGCAGCTTATTTCTTGGATAATCGAACTTACAAATGTTGTCGATCAACCTTTCCACAACGTACATTTCATTGTAGATAGGCAATTGAACCGTTACATTTGGGAAGTATGTAGCGTCTTTTGCATTCCTGTTTATTTTGGTCTTATTTTTTAGATAACGCCAAATTAAAGTTGCCTGGGTAAGGCTGTACATAAAAATGAAAATTAGTGCAATCGTGTAGAGAATTATCACTAGAATCATTAAAATTTTAGTCATTGTAAAATTCTACCTTTCCACTGTTAATTCTCATTGCAGAGTAAATGTTCTTACCATTTTGGGCAAATAAATACACTTCGACTCCGAATTCCCATAAATTAAACCAATTACTATGAGCTGTAAATTTGTTCTTCCCTTTATCATTTCCCTGAACATTCTTTTTCAAAATCCCACGCCATAAATCGGGTGTGGATGTTTTCGGTTGTGCGAAAAAGATGATTCCTAAGGCAACAAATAGTATGGTAAGCACTCTTTTCATGGAGATTATTTATTACAATTTTACTGGTTT
>DAIRTB010000470.1:0-2290 GCA_036804105.1 Bacteroidota bacterium
AGCGTTCGCTACGATTACACACAAACGCCTCTCTGTGCTACTGTAATAGACGATTTGGAATTTTTCCAACCTGTAGAGCCAAGGTTCGATTCGTTAACTAGATTAAAATATCAATGCGAAAATGGTAATAAGCAAATTGCTACATCTGTAAACTTTCTTTTTCCAGCTAGTACTGTAATTCTAAACTACCAAGTAAACAGCAATGCATACCAAAGCATCCCAATGGTTTTAAATGCAAGCACAGGTTTATACAATACAACAATTCCCCAACAAAACTTAAACGATGTAATACAATATTTCGTTACGGCAACAGATAGTCAAAACAACAGCTCGAATTCAGACACACTATTTTACCTTTTCGATTTTATTACATTAGATGCAGGTAGCAATCAAACTATATCAATTGGTGATGTTGCAACTTTAAACGCAACAACTAATGTTCAGAATGGCGCACTTTTAATTACGGAGGTTTTATATAATTATGTTCAATTTGGTGGAGCAGGTCTTCAATCAACATTTCCTTGGTATCTACCTACACCATCATCTTCAGGGCAAAACAACTTTTTTGAGATTACGAATATAGGAAATGCACCTGTTTCATTAGAAGGTAAAAAGTTAACAGCAAGAGCAGACTTTAGTGTTGCTACCTTAACTTTTCCTTTCGGTGCTCTTTTACAGCCAGGTGCTGTTGCTGTAGTTATGCCAAAGCCGGGAATTGACGACACAATAAATAACGCATACTATTTAAATATATTATCTACATATTTTTTTCGAACATCTTCTAACCCTGGGAGTTTAGTTTTGTATAACCAACACGATAGTGTAATTGATGCTTTTAAGTATGGAGCAAACCCTTTTCATAATAGTCTTAATGTGCCACCCGCCCAATGGATTGGAACTTTGAATTCCTCATCAAACAACTGTGCCTTAATCAGAACAGGGCAAGATAACAATGCTGCATCAGATTGGATCCTAAGCACTAGTAGCAATCCTTCAACCATAGGTACCATAAATCCTCAGCTTTTCAACTTTGTTGTTCCTTCAATAGAGTGGTTCGATTTGTCGCTTAACTCTCTTGGTTTGGGCAGCTCGCTTACTGTTGCTCCAATTGTTACAACTTCTTACCTAGCTTATACTTCCGATGGAACATGTAGCAAATGGGATACAGTAACCGTTATAGTTGATACAACTGATTTTATTGATTTATCAGTATCAAGAATTGTTAGTCCATTAACTGGAATTATTGTAAATACGCCTTCAAATGTAACAGCAATTGTAAAAAATAATGGTTCCAAGCCTATGATTAATGGTTTTAATTTAGCTTATAGAGTAAACGGTTTAACCGTTTCTCAAGAATATTTTACAAATTTCATGGCCCCTGGAGATTCAGCACAGTTAACATTTAACTCCCAATTTAACCCGGTTCAAGGAGGGAATTATAATGTTTGCGTACAAGCGTATGCACCAAACGATATCGATTTAACAAACGATATTAGTTGTACTTCTTTTAGCTCAAGTGTTTCTGTTAACAACATCGCAGGAAATAGCTTCAAGTTATATCCGAATCCGGCTACAGATTTTGTGGTGATAGAATTTAACGATGCCCTTTTTGGAACTACCTCAATTCAGATTTTCGATGTTGCTGGTAGATTACAACAACAGAACATCGTAACTGAAAGCACAAACAGATTCGAAATCCGCTTGTCAGATTTACAAGAAGGTATTTATCAAGTAAGAATTATTAATTCACTGGGTACATCAACCAGCCAATTGTTTATTCGCAAATAAAACCAATTATTTCGCATTATGAAAGCCGTCTATTTATTAAGCGGCTTTTCTTTTTGGGTGCAATGCCAATTCATATTAAAATTTTTTTCGAATAAAACCGCAATTCGTGCATTAGTGGCTTAATATTATTAAATGTAGTTTTCGATTCGAAATCCGTTTGTCTGATTTACAAGAAGGTATTTATCAAGTAAGAATTATAAACTCTCTGGGTACATCAACCAGTCAGTTGCTTATTCGCAAATAAAACCAATTATTTCGCATTAGGAAAGCCGTCTATTTATTAAACGGCTTTTCTTTTTGGGTGTAATGCCAATTCATATTAAAATTTGTTTTCGAAGAAAACCACAATTCGTGCATTAGTGGCTTAATATTATCGTAGTTTTCGATTCGAAATCCATTTGTCTGATTTACAAGAAGGTATTTATCAAGTAAGAATTATAAACTCTCAGGGTACATCAACCAGTCAGTTGTTTATTCGCAAATAAAACCAATTATTTCGCAT
>DAIRTB010000471.1:0-2285 GCA_036804105.1 Bacteroidota bacterium
AGTTTGCTGTATTCTGCCTCTGCATCACCAAGGTGAGCTACTTTTAAGCGGTAGTAGCTGTAAAGCGAGCTGCCATCTACTTTGTGCTCGTAGCTGTATTTGTTTACATTGTTGCCATTGCCTTTTGTTGCAATGGTTTCTATGGTTTGGAAATCGTAACCTGTTGGGCTGTATTGCAATTCAAAATGACTAACATTACTTTCTGATACCGTTTCCCAAGTTACTAGGTTTGTGCAGTTTGTTGGGTTGTTGGTAGAGGTGAAGTTGGATAGGGTTATAGGAAGTGGGCCAACTACCGTATTATTGTAGTATGCAACAGTATTTGGTACATCACCTACTATAAATGAATAAAATGCATCTGTTGGTACAGTAAAAGCATTTACAAAATAACTCTGAATTAAATTGGCTGCAAATGCATCCTGAGCAAGTTCAACGATTCCAGTAGAACCTCCTGAAGCTCCAGATAAATTGAAACTAATTAAATCCAGTTCAGCAGGGGTTACCCAATCATTACCCGCTAAATGACCTTGGGTATATTCTATTATTTGATAAAAGAAACCTCCATTAGTTCCCGACATTGTGGTGTAATTTGTGGCCCAAGGTGTAGAAGGTCCAATAGCTAGAGTATTTGGAAATCCATTGTGCCCTAAAATATCTACAATCTGTGATTGAGGGGTAGTTATTGGCCAACGTAGAGTAATGAGTGCCGCTCCAATATTTTGATTTGCTGGATTGGGTGCTACCGGTAAAAAATTACCTGAAGTTACTCTAAACTTTATAGTATAGTTTCTGCCTAAAGCTGATGATCCCCCAGCAAAAATCCCCATTTCAGTTGTCTGGCATTTTACTGATTTAGGAGACTGTATCAATGCTCCTAAAAACAAAAGAAAAAATATCTTTTTCATAAATTAATAATGTTGATTTAATATTGTTGTTGTAACATTCCCTAAAACAGTATTCAATAGAAAAAATCTATCTGTACCAAAAGCCCCAAAATTTGTTGTACCATTCATGTTCAAATCATTGTTCGAATAATAATTACTTATTATATTTGTCGTAACATTGCCTAAACCTACAAATGGAGTACCCAAAGAGGTGTTAAAAACTGTATTTAATAAAGAAAAACGGTCGGTTCCAAAGGCACCATAATTAACGGCTGTATTTCCATTGGCATTACCGCCATGTAATACAAATACGGTAGATACAGATTTCTGAGCTGGATTACTTGTAACAGCAGGATTCTGTGCCGCTTGAGCTTGCGCAGTGGTAAAATCGTAAGCACTTGTATTTGGTAAAGTAACCGCTATTAGACTAGTTGCAGAAAGGTGGTTTCTATGACGTACAGTTATAAAATAATTTCCTGCCTCAACGTTCGAAAATAGTAGTGGTGATACCCCATCTACATCTACCACGTTACCATTACTCAATAATATACCTGCTCTCCTTCTATTGGCAGCACGTATACTAGCAGTGTCTTCGGTTAATGTAGTTTTCAAATCAACAATTACCCAATCTACCGCATTGGCTGGAAAACTTAATACGAATTCTGAACCCGAGTGTCGCAATTGCGGATTAAAGCTTAGATTACTGTAGGGCTGGGATAATGGAAGTAATGCATTTAGATCGGTTCTCATTAAACCTGTGGTTGAGTTGTAAGCTCCTTGTAAGAAGAATTTAACAAAAACTACAACCTTATTTTCTTTAGCAAATGTATAGGCTCTGTAGTTGTTGGCAACTAATGCATTATTTAAAACCATGTTTCCACCAGAGGTAGATCCTGTATTGGTTACATTGCCTACTTTTTCCCAACGTGAGGTGGTGGCATTGTACCCAACTAAGATTAGTTCGCTCAGGTTGGTAACCAAACCGCTTACATTGCCAAAAGGAATGGTGTAGATAGCAGCATTTGCACCGTCTATGTCCCAAAAGCCAAAAGTAGTACCAATATTACCAACGTCAGAAGCTTTAGCGGAAGTTAAGGTTCCAATTTGGCTTGATCCAGCATAAGTTGTTGGGTTTTCATTAAAAAATGCTGCTTTGAATTGACCCGAAACAGCGTTAATACTAATGGGTCTTTCTATACTGCCAGCACCAATTGGAAAAGTGAAAGCCGAATTACCATAAAAACCAACATAACCATCTACATGGCGAGCATCATCAAAACCTTGGATATTGAGGTTTGCATTAGAAAAACCCAAGTGTATACTAGTATCGATTCTAGGTGTAAAAATTTTTCCAGCGGTAAACGTTAACCTTCTTCTTAAATAAAGTCTAGAAGTTACAAT
>DAIRTB010000472.1:0-2282 GCA_036804105.1 Bacteroidota bacterium
GCAAAGGGTATCTACCATTTGACGTGCATAATTTACATCTTGTGCAGAACTTTTTAAGCTAACACAACATAAAATCGGCAGTAAAAAAGAATAAACGTATTTAAACTTGTTCAATCTGATAAACATATCTTTCCATTATGAGGTTAGCCAAGAGCTTGCTGCAAGCCAATTCTACTTGTTGGGTTGCGGCCTCAAAATCTGATGCCTCTAATACAATGCGAATATGTTTGCCAATTCTTACACCTTCTACACCGTGAATGCCTAAGTTTTCTAAACCAGCAGCAACGGCTTTTCCTTGTGGATCTAAAAGTGCTTCTAGAGGCATTATGTCAATTTCAGCTTTGAATTTCATGTTTGTTTTTTATTTGATTGTTAAGAAGCGACAAAAGTAAGTAAGCTAAAATAAAAATGGGTACTCCAATGAGTTTAAAAATAGCCACACTTAATACGGCAGTTATAATTAGGAAGTATCGAAATTGGTTGCCAGCCCATTTAAAGTTTTTAAATTTTAGGGCGATTAAGGGAAGTGGGACCACCAAAAGCAGCGATTGCACCACAACAATTATAGCTAAAACGATGGGTTGCTCTAAAATTGAACCTGGATTTTGGATCTGAATTGCGGGAAGTGCGGCAATGTAAAATGCATTTGCGGGTGTTGGTAAGCCAATAAATCCATCGGTTTGGCGAGCATCGTTGTTGAATTGCGCCAACCTTAAGGCAGAGAAAATTGGAATTAACACAGCCATAATTGCATAATTAACTCCAACTCCCAGAAGCATTTGATACATAATAATACCCGGCAAAACGCCAAAGGTTACCATATCTGCCAAAGAATCTAAATCCTTACCAATCGGACTGCTTGCTTTTAAAAGTCGGGCTGCAAATCCATCAAAAAAATCTAGAATTGCAGCTATTAGTATTAACCAAGCAGCAATAACTAAATTCCCACCCAAGGCATAAATAATTCCAACAAAACCGCAGGTTAAATTTGCGAGCGTTATGGTATTTGGGAGGTGTTTTAGCATTAATTATTTGATTTCAATACCTTAATAAACCACCAATTTATGGGTTTCGGTTTTGGCATTTGGATAAGAAATGTTCACGAAATAAACTCCGGATTTTAGCATTGAAACATCCACTTTTGTGCGTTCAATTTGGAGGGCTTCGCTGTGAACAAGCTGCCCTTGTAGGTTGAAAACCTGTAAGTGGGAGTTATCCGAAAGTACATCCACCATAAAAAAATCTTTGGCAGGATTTGGATATAGCTTGCTGTTTATGAGCTTATTACTTCTAGCACTTAAAGGAACTGGTATAAACGTAAACTTTGTATTTTGAGCTGGAGTGCTGTTTAAGGTGCTAAAGTTGCTAACCAAACTATAACTGCTTGGGTTGCCAGAAAGGAAGGTTCCCGTACCCGAAGATGGATCGAAATTTTGATTGTATGCCGCAATACCTATTACCGGACCATTGCTGTTTTTATAAGCATTTGCCCCAATTTGATGCGTACCAATATGGGTTAAAATTTCACCAGAGAAATGATTCAGAGTTATCTGAAAAGTGATGCTATCTGTATTAGAAAAATTGTTGTAAAGACCTGCATTTTCCCATGTTATGAAGGTAATCCAACCTCCAAAACCAGAGATTTGTTTGGTAGAAATGCGTGATCTGCTTTGTTGGATGGAATCTCTTGCCCCTCTGTCTATTAAATCTGCACCCTGAAATACGTTTCCAAATCCACTAAAAACATAAAATGTATTTGCCGAAGTATCTGGCTCAAGTTGCAATAAACTACCAAAAAAGATTTCTCCGTTTGAACTAACCACAATGGTATCGAAAGATTGGTTGTTGATGGTAAAAGAACTGCCGAGTGGAATCTGCCAAAAATTATCATCCCAAATGCTGTTATTTAAGGTAATGCTATTAAGAGTATCAATTTGCAGAGTTTCGTTACTTGCGCTAACTAAGTAATTGGTTGTTTGTGCTTTTAAACTTTTGGATATTGCAGATGCAGCAATTAAGTAAATAATTAGGGTAAAAGTTGGTAAAAGTTTCAGCATTTTGTTTTAACGGTAATTTTTTCCAAAAATGGTGCTTTTTTAGGGAATGTATTCTTTTTTTTGATACCAAGCTTGGTTAATTAGTGGGAAAGGGTTTAGCGATATTGAACACTAATAGATGTGAGTTTATTATAAACTAGCGAGCATCGTTCCTAAGTTCTTTCAATAAAACGGTTAAAACCGTTTCCTAGAAAACCACAATTCATAATCCCACGGTTGAAACCG
>DAIRTB010000473.1:0-2282 GCA_036804105.1 Bacteroidota bacterium
TTAAGTTTATATTTAGCAAATTAGTGGCTTGTCCTGCGCCAACTAAAACAGGCGCCGCAGAGCTCCAGCTCAGCGATGGCCCTAAATAAGTTGGTAAATAGTTTAGAAAATTCGGATTATTGGGTCTTAAAGCAGCTTTAATTAAATAAGAACCAGGTGCAACGTTTGTGAAATAGTAGTTGTACAACAACGATGGGGGATTAGAACTAAAGAAAGTATCAACTGCTGTTAGCGTTCCAGCCGCTGAATCGTATTGAATTAGATAAACTTCAAAAGGGTGAGCTAATTGATTTGGTTGTCCTCCAATAAATACATTACCAGAAACCATTGGTGCCGTACTTCCATTAATTACAATGGTTTGGCAGAAAGAATCTACACAACTAGGCGCTTGTATTACCAAACAAACTGTGTAAGTTCCAGGGTTTGCATATGTTTTAGTAGGATTAAATCCAGTAGCCATTGTACCATCGCCATAAACCCATGTATAGGTTGCATTTGCTGGTCCGCTTGATGTATTTTGGAAATTTACCATTAATGGCAATGTAGGATTTATTGAACTTGTAAAACTTGCCGAACAAGGGTTTGAGGTAACCACTACCACTGTTCCTGAAGATGAATCATTACATGTGCCATTTGCGTTTGAAACAGACAACCAAACAGTATAAGTGCCTGGAGTGGTGTAGGTTTTCGTAGGATTTACTTGGGTTGAAGTGGTACCATCGCCAAAACTCCAAAAATGGTTTAAACCACTCGGAAATGAATTAGAGGTAAAATTCCAAGTTGTGAATGTATTGGGCTGATTTGAAGCCGAAAATGCTGCAAGACAATTTGGTGTACTGCCAACATTTATGGTTTGTGAAATACTGTCTACACATCCAAAACCAAATCTTACTAGCGTTACTGCATAAACACCTGGAGCAGCATAGGTTTTTGTTGGACTAAATGCAGTCGAACTTGTGCCATCACCAAAAGTCCAAGAGTAGGTAGAACCAGAGAATCCACCTGGAGAGGTATTAATAAAATTTTTGGTTAATGGGTTAAGAGAATCTGTTTGGGTTAAAAAAGAGGCTACACATCCAGCAGGACTTCCTACAGTAATGATTATACAACTTGTGTCAACGCAACTTCCTGAGGTTACAGTTAAACAGATGTTATAAGTTCCTGGCTGATTATAGGTATGGGTTGGGCCTGTTTGAGTACTGGTTGTATTATCGCCAAAATCCCAAAAATAATTTGCATTAGTTGGAGATGATGTATTGATAAACTGAAAAGATAAAGGCCCCAGTGGATTAAATGTGAAACTGGAAACACAGCCTCCACTTGTTGCACAAATGCTAAAGTTGCTGGTTTGTGTATTTAAACCAGGTGAGAATATCAAATAGTTTGTATTTACAACACCACAACCTACTGTGGAAACTTGAGCAACTACAAAAGTGTTGCCTGGGGCAAGGGTGGTGGTTTTTGTGTAGAAACCAGTGGTGTTAATTACTGCTGAATCAATTACGAATCCAGTGCCAGTATTTAAACTGTCGTAGCGAATTATTACAACCTGATTGGCAACCGGGCCGTTAGGTGAAGTTACTGTTCCTTGAACAGTAAAGGTTTGCGCTGAAGCCCAAAGTGAGCTTAAAAGTAGCAAAAGGGTAAAATATAGTTTTCTCATAATTTGGGTATTTAAAAGCATTACGAAGATAATACCCCAAAGGATGGGTGTTTATTTATTTTTTTGGTGATGTAATTCCAGTTCATAAAAATGATGGGTTTTCAATCTCAACCTTTTGTGGCCTTTTATAAAATAGCTTTTAAAAACGATCAAAATACCAACATCCTAGAAAATTGAAATCTAATCAGAGATTCGAGTATCAATTTGATTTTAAGACCCTGATAATTTTGTGGTGTTGATTTCAAATTAAAAAACGATGAGCGAAATAAATCTAAAATTGATTGACCCAGACATCTTAGAAGGAATGAAACAATTACCGACTGAACTTGCTGAAGGAGGTCCCATTGAAGAATCCTATCTGAAAATCAGAGAACTGCTCAAAAAAATGGAAGCAGTGCCTTTTGTTAGTTCCTCCATAACTATGGAAGAAAGGAATATAAACGCAGAAGGTAGAGCTTTTCGGGTAATGATTTACAAACCAAAAGATATGAATCAGCATTCGGGTATTTGTATCTATTGGATTCATGGTGGTGGAAATGTTTTAGGAACACCAAGAGAAGATGATATTGCTGCACTTTTTGTTGATAATTTGAAGTGTACAATGGTGTCGGTAGATTAC
>DAIRTB010000474.1:0-2279 GCA_036804105.1 Bacteroidota bacterium
GAATAATAAAAAATGACCCCACTGTTTTGGGTCATTTTTTTAGGTTTTGCAAACAAACGTGCCAACCCAATACCAATTTATAATCAATAATTAACAATTAGAAAGGCTCGCATCCCTGCGAGCCTTAACAATCCCAAATAACAAATGAAATGAAAAGTCTTATTTTATAATTTTTGAAATAGATTTTGAATCTCCATTGCTTAATTCTATGATGTACAATCCTTTTGAAAGATTAGACACATTTAACTCGTAGATGTTGCTGCTTTCTGAACTTGAATTCAACTGAATATTGTTTAAAACAGCCCCTCTAACATCTAAAATTCTAATAGTTCCTTGTTGATTATTCAACGAACTGATATCGATAAACAATTGATTTTGAACAGGGTTTGGATAAACTCTTAGGTTTTCAACATTATTTCCAGATAAATTTCTTGTGCTTGTTTGCAAACTCGGCATTATGGCGATATCTGAAACGTTAATTCCCAAACCAACTTTAGATATTGGCATCAACATACCATTGCTAGTGTTTACTTGATATAAACTATCGAAAGATCCCATTCTGTTACCTATTAAGTAAGCCGTGTTGGTCATAGTGGCTGGGTTGTAATACACATCCATATCAACCGATTTCATCGCATTGTTAAACATAATTCCACTACTTCCGATGGTATTCAAAACACCGTCGTTTGGTGGAATTTGTGTACAGAGAATATTTAGAGAATCATCGTAAACAAATAGCGTAGTAGTTGTTGCACCATTAAAACTGTTGGTGTACGCTGCAGCAGAAATATTAGGTCTAATACCTACATTAACATCTCCCGAAGCAAAAGCAAGATCGCCATCGTTTGCAGCAAGTGTACCAGTAATTTGGTTTAAGCGGTAGTTTTTACCATTAGAAGTTACCACTCTTATTCTATCAACCGTTGGATTGAAATCTATACTTATTCGCCCTGAAAGATCTTTGTTACTTATTGAATCGCCTGTTACCAAAGTAGCCATAGCAGTCATTTTATCAATTCTGTAAATTTTTGCCGTCATATCAGTAGATCTGTAAGCCAAACCATAAATTTTTTTGTCAAGAGGTCTAAAATCTATGCTTAATAAAGCAAATCCGTTTTGCAATCCTGTAATTACATTAGAACTGTAAATGTATTCTGGGTTATTAAGATCGAAACTTACCAAGTTATTATTAACAGAAAGGGCATAAGCCATTGGTCCAGTTACAGCAGGGTTGCTACGAACAATTTGAGCACTCATTTTCTTAACATTCAAACCAAGACCAATCGGACCTACTAAGGTTGCTGCTCCAGTATTAATGTTGATGGTGTAAAGCGCACTTGCTCCTAAAAGATTTTGAGTAGTGAAATAAATTACATTTACTCCAGTATTTTCATTGTAAACAATGTCCATATCTGATGTTCCATTAGCAGGTACAGAGATGCCGCTCATTCCTATGGTATTTAAAACCCCATTGTTTGGCGGTTTTTGAAAAGCCAAAACATTTAATGAATCATCGTAAACATATAATCCGGTTGAAGTACTGGCAATATAAGAATTGGTGTAAGCAGCCGAGCCAACTCTAGCAGGTTTTCCCGCATTTACATCAGAGGTGGCGTAAGAAATATTTCCATCTGTTGCAGCAAGAGTACCATTATTGGGGTTTAATCTGTAGTTTTCTCCGTTTGAAGTTTCCAAACGGATTCTTTCTACTGTTGGATTAAAATCGAAAGCGATTTTTCCATTCAATACCAAATTGTTTATTCCTGTACCAACTTCGGTTGCCATGGCAGAAGTTAATGATATCGTGTACATTTTAGCAGATTGCATGGTGCTGTTGTATGCAAGTGCAAAAAGTTCTCCGGTAGCGGGTCTAAAATCCATTCCTACCAAAGTAAATCCTGAAGCAAAGCCAGTTACCGTTGTAGGTGTGGTGGCAATTGCAGGTGTACTTGCCTGAAAACTAAAGAGTTGATTAGTTGCCGTTAAACCGTATATGGTTTGTGCTTGGGTAATAAAAGTGGCGAAAAGCAGGGTGTAAAAAGTAAGTAGTATTTTTTTCATGATGATAAATTTTCAGACATCTACGAGGTTTGCTGCATATTTGGATTTATCAAGCTTAAATAAAATGGCTTTTAGGGTTGATTAACAATTTTAAAGGCGGTGGTTATAAACTTCCCGAAAGGTAGTTTTCTGCTAGTGATTCTTTTTGTTGTAATAGAACTTTCAGGAAGTGGGGTGCTTGCTTCACTTCCCGAAAGTTTCTGAATATTAGCACAAGC
>DAIRTB010000475.1:0-2277 GCA_036804105.1 Bacteroidota bacterium
TCAGCCGGAATTCAAAATGCTTTATGTGGGTGTAAACGGAGATGTTTATATTTTCTCGGAGGATGAAAGTAAGCAGCAAACCGCCATTAAGATGCCTACAACTTTCGGTACGCCTGGTTTGCCCGGTCAGCCAGAAATACAATCTGAAAACAGCGATGAAGACGAGTTGATGGACAATCTCGCCTATCAATTTAAGAAAACAGGTAAAACCAAAACCATAGCTGGCATTTCAGCTTCCGAATATAAAGCAAGTGCAGAAGGGTCGGAAATAACCTATTATGCTGGAAAAGCACCCTTTGATTTCTCCAAATTTTATACGCTCCCAATCTTCAACTTCATTTCGGTTCCTATGAATTTATCAACTGGAAAAGTGCTCACCAAAAATGAAATAATCCTCGAAATGGAAGTTAAAAGTACTGAAGGTCCTGCATTTTTATTTAAGGTGGATAAGGTTTTGGCTCAAAAAACCAGTTTTCCTACCAGCACCTATAAAGTTTTGGATATGAACAATATTGAAGAAATGATGAAAGAACTACAAAAAAATTAAAATATGAAAAACCTCAAATCGCTTACTTTATTTACTATCGGATTTTTTACCCTCACCAATTTGCAAGCTCAAATTGATGTTAAAGAAAAAGCAAAAGACAAAACCATTAGCCGAGCCGACAGCAAGGTTGATGAAACCATAGACAAGGGTTTAGATAAAATTGAAGAAGGAATTGGCAATTTTTTCAAGAAAAAACCCAAAGCTGAAGGTGGAAAAGAAGAACAAGGGTCTGAGAAAAAAACTGATAATGCAGAAAAGACAGAAGGAACTACCAGTAAATCAGCAGGTTCTTCAACCACTCCTGCTCCAGAAACTTTAAAAGGGTACTCCAAATTCGATTTCGTTCCAGGAGAAAACACCATTGCTTACGACGATTTCTCTCGTGTGGATATAGGAGATTTTCCTGGCGATTGGAATAGTTCAACCTCTGGAGAAGTGGTAACCTTAAACAATGCACCTGGTAAATTTTTAATGATTGCCGATAACGGAACCGTTTATCCAGAATACCTTAAAGATATTCCAGAAAATGCGACTATAGAATTTACAGCTGTTGTTGGCGGGAATCCAAGTGTTAACTACGAAGGTTTTTATTTCTCTTTTGTAGATGCTGCATCTACTAATTTGTTCTCTCCAGAAGAAAGGGGCTCAACAAGAGTTTATATTCATCCTGGACATAGTTCAACCAGAATTGTAACACGAGGAATTGATGGAAGCGTTAAAGTTGAAAACTCTAATCCGCAAAACCTTTTTAATGCAGAAAATCGAGTGATAAAAGTTTCCATTTGGCGACAGAAAACCCGAATTCGTGTTTACTTAAACGAGCGCAAAGTTTGGGATATTCCTAGAGCCTTCGAGCCAGGAATGAATTACAAAATAACTTTCACTCGAAGTTTCTTCGGTAACTCATCAGAAGAAGATCCCGATATGCTTTACCTTTCTAACTTTAAGGTAGCAGTTGGTAATCCAGACACTCGAAATAAATTATTAACAGAAGGCAAATTTGTTACCAATGCCATCACTTTCGACGTGAACAAAGCAACTGTGAAAGCCGAAAGTTATCCAACCATAAAAGAGATTGCTACGGTGTTATCTGAAAATCCGAATGTACGAGTAAAGGTAATTGGCCACACAGATTCAGACGGTGCAGCAGCTACCAATCTAACCCTTTCAAAACAAAGAGCCGAAGCTGTAAAACAAGCTTTAGTTACTGAATTTGGAATTTCTGCCAGCCGAATCGAGGTTGATGGATTAGGAAGCACCAAACCCCTTGATACCGAAACCACAGCTACTGCTAAAGCAAAAAATCGAAGGGTGGAGTTTGTAAAATTGTAGGGCTTGGTTGGATCTACAAATACCCTGATGTTATAGATGAAGGATTAAATAGAATCCCCTTAGATTTTTGAATCCGTGTTAACCAGTTGATGCATAGCATTTAGGTTATCAGGCTTCTAAAAAAATAAATACAATTACGCAGGATTACAAGCATAGACTTAGGAGTTTACCAAAATTTTGATTTGTCTTCCATATGAGATAAAAATGGCAGTATTTGTCTTGTAGATAAGAAAGAACTACTGTTAAAAAACCTAGTTAACCTTGCAAATTGAAAACTATGTTTTCAATTTGCAAGGTTGTTATTATCTTTGGCTCTATTATAAGGTATGATTAAGAGAAAACTTCAGGATAAACTTTTGAAGGCAATGCAAAATATGCCCGTTGTCGCTATGTTAGGG
>DAIRTB010000476.1:0-2274 GCA_036804105.1 Bacteroidota bacterium
CGTACGTTATGTCGAAATCTAAACTCAGTAAAATCTTTCTAATACGCTCTCTATCTATCTTTTTGCCGATAATCTTATCGAAATTAGCGAAAAGTAGATTCAAGGTAATCGGCTCGAACGTTTTGTTGATAACGCTAACTTCATTTCCAACTACTGTTCCACCTGCATGTTGCAGAATTAAAGCAGCTGCTCTTCTCAATGCTTCTAAAGGCATGGCAGGATCTGTTCCTCTTTCGAATTTGAAGGATGAATCGGTCTTCAACCCAAAGTTTTTTGACGTTTTGCGTACATTACCCGCATCGAAACGAGCGCTTTCTAAAAAGATGTTTTTGGTTGCCGAATTTATGCTGTGGTTTTCTCCACCCATAACGCCTGCAATGGCCATGGCTTCGTTTTCGTTGGCAACAACCAAATGCTCATTATTTAGATTTCTACTTACTTTATCTAAACAAGTAATGGTTTCGCCAGCATTTGCAGTTCTTACAATCACTTGATTACCAGATATTTTATCTGAATCGAAAGCGTGCAAAGGTTGCCCTAGCTCGTGCATAACCAAGTTGGTAATGTCTACTACATTATTAATTGGATTCAGACCAATGCATTTTAATTTTTGTTGGATGTAATCTGGCGATGGCTTAACAATTACATCTTTCAAAGCCAATCCGTGGTATTCGAAACATAAATCAGATTCAATCTTTATTGAAATTGGGCTCTCACCACTGTTTTTGTTGAAGCTAACTTGCATAGGCTTCTTAACTGTTAGTCCAAGAACTGCTGCAATGTCCCTAGTAACACCTAAATGGCTCATGGCATCGGTACGATTTGGTGTTAAACCAATTTCAATGCAGTAATCGCTCTCTAGGTTGAAATATTTAGCTGCAGGCAAACCGATTGGCGTATTTTCTGGCAAAACCAAAATACCGTCGTGACTAGCTCCAAGACCGATTTCGTCTTCTGCGCAGATCATTCCTTCGGAAACTTCGCCCCTAATCTTCGCCTTTTTTATTTGGAACGATTCGCCTTCAGTTGGATACAAAGTTGCTCCAACTGTAGCCACCAAAACTTTTTGTCCGGCAGCAACATTGGGTGCTCCACAAACAATAGGAAGCAAATTTTCTGTGCCGATGTTTACCGTAGTAACCCGAAGTTTGTCTGCATTGGTATGTTGCTCGCAGGTTACTACTTGCCCAACCACAATGCCTTCTAATCCGCCTGGAACCGTTTCTTTGCTTTCGATTCCTTCAACTTCAAGACCGGTGTCGGTTAATATTTTCCCCAATTCCTCAGGACTATGCTGAATGTCTAAAAACTCTTTTAGCCAATTGTAAGATATCTTCATCAGAAAAAATAAAGCGCAAAATTAGTTAATGCGCATTTTAAATCTTGCAAAAAAGCAAAAGCCATGTTTAATTTTCATTTCATTGGCAAAACCTGTAGCCAAAATACTTTCTACTGAACTTAATAGCCTGAAATTTGTAAGCATTAGAGTAATGATTAACGAGATTAAAGCGCTTCTAGACGAAGGAAAACTAGATTTAGCCGAAGAAAAGTTGCAGACACTTTTACTTTCTGAACCAGAAAACCATGCAGCACACTATCAAATGGCTTGTTTACACATGTACCGCCAAGATTTCAAATTGGCTGAAGAAAGTGTGAATACCGCACTAAGCTTAGATCCGAAAAACGCTAACTACTTAGCAGAGAAGGGTGTAATCTTTATTCATCAACAAAAATTAAATCAGGCTTTATTATGTTTTGATAAAGCTTTGGAACTCGAACCCAACAACCCTTACCGCTGGTCGAGCAGAGCGTTTACCAAAGAGCGCTTTGGCGATATAAAAGGCGCAGTTGCAGATTATAGAAAAGCACTTGCGCTCGATCCAGATGATATGATTCTCTACAACAACCTCGGCTTGGCGGAAGAAAAACTGGGTTATGCGGAATTGGCGCAAGAGCGTTTCAAACATGCGGATAAGCTGATTAAAAATCAGCAGGCACGAGATGAAGTAGAAAAATCGAATCTTGCTGATGAAGGCGAAACCAATAATTCGCAGGATATTTCGCCCATAAAAACCGAGCAGAAGTACGTTCCCAAACCAGAATCATCCGGAAAAAAAATGCCTGGAATGGATTTTACCTCTGAGGAGATTTTAAGGAAACCCAACCTGAAAGATTATTTCAAGGTGCTAGGTAAAATTTTCAGCAACAAAGCAGAACTGAAAGAATTCCTTAAGTTTGTAAGGAATATTGTCAATAAGAATTCGAAAAAATGAC
>DAIRTB010000477.1:0-2248 GCA_036804105.1 Bacteroidota bacterium
GTTTAACATCTTCCTGATTTCTAGCGTAGAATGATGCACTAAACCCCTCTGCAACAAACTTTTCTAGGATGGCTCGGCCAATACCTTTTGTTGCCCCACTTACTACTATTTTCATTAAAAATTTATTTATATCGACCAACGAAGTTAAAAAACCTATTTTTGTAATTAATTTTTTTTTGGTATGGATTTCCTGTACAACTTCGGAAAATATTTATTAATGCTTAAAGCCATGTTCTCGAGACCTGAGAATTGGCGCATATACTGGGATGAGACCATGCGGAACATGGTTTCTATCGGCATTTCTTCCTTACCAATTGTAACCATAATCAATGTATTTACAGGTGCTGTAACAACGGTACAGACTGCATATCAGCTCATTAGCAATTTAATTCCTAAATCTGTAATTGGTCAGATTGTGAGCGATTCTACCATATTAGAATTAGCGCCAACCATAACTTGCTTGGTGCTTGCTGGTAAAATTGGTTCGAGCATTGCCTCGGAAATTGGAACTATGAAAGTTACTGAACAAATTGATGCCTTGGAGATTATGGGCATCAACCCGATTAGTTATTTAGTTGCACCCAAAATTATTGCTGCTTTAATAACAGTTCCAATTTTGGTAATTTACGGAATGGTTTTAGGAATTGGTGGTGCATCATTTGTAGGAAATCTTACAGGATTACTTACATACGATCAGTTTTTCTTAGGTGCCCGTGAAACCTTTAGCTTGTACAATGTATATTTCGCCTTGATAAAAGCGGTAACTTATGCATTTGCCATTTCTTCGATAGCCTCTTTCCAAGGGTTTTATACCTCTGGCGGCGCACTTGAAGTTGGTAGATCTTCTACCAAAGCTGTGGTTTATGCCTGTGTGGTTATTTTATTTTCAGATTATTTGTTAGCCCAACTTTTATTATAATGATTACACTAGATAGCGTTTCAAAAAGTTTTGGCGATGTTTTGGTTTTAGACAACGTTTCTGCGGCCTTTAACCCGGGCAAGGTAAACATCATTATTGGTGGTAGCGGAAGTGGCAAAAGCGTTTTGATGAAATGTATGGTTGGGCTTTTCCCCATAGATTCAGGACGAATTCTTTACAACAATGTAGATTTTTCTCAGCTCGACAACCAAGAGAAAAAGCCGTTTAGGAAAGAAATTGGCATGTTGTTTCAGAATTCTGCCTTGTTCGATTCTATGACCGTTGAGCAAAACGTACTCTTTCCTTTAAATATGTTCAGCAGAGAGCCACGTTCTGTTAAGTTAGAACGAGTAAACTATTGCTTGAAAAGAGTTGGTTTAGAAGGTGCGAATAAGAAATATCCATCCGAAATATCTGGTGGTATGAAAAAGCGTGTGGGCATTGCACGAGCCATTGTATTAGAACCCAAATACTTATTTTGCGATGAGCCGAATTCTGGATTAGATCCGCTTACATCCATAAAAATTGACGATTTAATTCTAGAGATTACCCAAGAGTTCGATATAACCACCGTAGTTAATACCCACGATATGAACTCTGTTATGCAGATTGGCGACAGCATTATCTTTATCTACAAGGGGAAGAAATACTGGGAAGGCAATAAAGAAAGCATCTTTAAGAGCGACAATCAGGTTTTGAACGAGTTTGTATTCGCTTCAGAGTTTCTGAAGAATGCGAGGGAGAAGTAGGAGTTAGGATAAACTTAATATGTTAATTTTTATTTAACAAAATTTGTGATAGGTTATTTATTTGGTTCTGCGATAATTGTTTTATGGAAATTATTAATAATCCCCCCTCCATCAATTGGGATCAGGTTTAAATTTGAAATTTCAATCTGAAACAAAGAAAAGTTTAACCAATAAATTTTTCAATTCTAACTTCCGAAACCTACTATTATTGTTGGTTTGTGGTATCTCGATTACGGCATGTAATAAGAATGAAGGTAATTATGAGGTGGGTCAAGATTTACCAGTAATTGAATTTCCAATTACTCACTGGCAAAGTTGTAATGTTAATGTAAATGTTACCTGCAACGGTATTCTTGAATTTACAGATACTGCACACTTTTGGTCAGTTTATAATTGTCTAGAAGCTGTCTATGAAACTTGGAACGATTCTATTTCGAATGCATATGCACATTTAGATGATGATGATTACAATGATTTATGGGATCAGAATGGTTGGGATGAAGATTTTGTGTTATCGGAATTTGAAAGTAGCCATGGTTTTTATTCTTATCGTTGGAAACTGGCAGCCTTAGAACAAGCT
>DAIRTB010000478.1:0-2241 GCA_036804105.1 Bacteroidota bacterium
ATTCACCTTAGAAAACATTTCATTCACCACTATTTTCGCTGTAACAAGAGGTGTTCTAATTGTTTTCAACATCATTTTTATCATCTATTTAGCAAAAACAGTTAAGCTTCCGTACACGAATTTCTTTGTTTTGGGCTCAAGCTTTTTCCTGCTCGGCGGCATAATTGCAGCGGTAAATACCATGATGCCCATTGCCCTTTTCGAACAATTGTACATCTTCCCAATCAACTTTTTCGAGATTGGCGTTTTGCTAGAAGCTACCGTTTTTGGGTTCGGATTGGGTTATAGATTGAAGATTTCACAGGACGAAAGAAATGCCGCACACAAGGCGTATGTTGAACAAATTGAAATCAACCAAAAAATTCAAGCAAACATTAAAAACGATTTAGAGCGACAGATTGTAAAGCGCACCAACGAAATCTTGGCCATCCAAAACGAAGTAGAAATGCATCGGGAAATGCAGCTCAGAACCAATTTCGAAAAGCGGATTTCAGAACTCGAAATGCAAGCTTTACGAGCCCAAATGAATCCACATTTTCTATTCAACGGTTTGAATTCACTCAAAAATTTCATCATAAAAAATAATAATGAACGGGCGGTAACTTACTTAAATCGTTTCAGCAAATTACTGAGGATGATTTTACAACTCAGTCGCTCCGAAACCATTTCTTTAGCTCAAGAATTAGAAGCGCTAAAATTGTATGTATTTATTGAACAAGAACGTCTAGATCATAAATTCACTTTCGAAATAACCATCGATCCAAACATACGAATTGAGGATGTAGAAATTCCACCGCTCATGTTACAACCGCATATTGAGAATGCTATTTGGCACGGGCTAATGCCCAAAGAATCGGGCGGTTGGGTGAGAATTGATATTCAAAACCTTGAAAAACAAGAAATTAAGGTTAGTATTCAAGACAATGGGGTAGGACGGAGTTTGAAATCGAACAGCAAATTAGACCATAAACCACTAGGTCATAAAATTACTCAAGACCGTATTGAGCTCCACAATAAAATTTACAGCAACAAAATTCACTTAGAAATGGTAGATTTAGTGGATCAAAACGGAGAATCTGCAGGAACCCAAGTAATATTCATCATAAAGCCATGTTAAAAGCAATAATAGTAGACGACGAATTGCACTGCGTTGAAACCTTAGAGTTTCAACTGCAACGATTAGCCCATAAAGTTCAGGTTTTGGCCAAATTTAATCGGCCACAAGATGCGATCAACTTTATAAAAACCCAAGAATTCGATTTACTTTTTCTGGATATCGAAATGCCTGGAATGAATGGTTTTGAGCTGCTTTCGCAAATAGAAAATTTTAATTTTAAGGTGATTTTTACAACCGCTTACGATCAATACGCCATCAAAGCTATTAAGTACAGCGCCTTAGATTACCTCCTCAAACCCATTGACGAAGAGGAACTTGCAACAGCAATTAACACGTATGTAGACAACAAACTCGAGAACGAAGATGCCAAAAGCTATAAGTTCTTGCTAGACATCATCAAAAATCCAGGTGCAATAAAATCGAAAGTTGCTTTGCCTACTTCTGAAGGGTTGGAGTTTATTGAGATCGACACCATCATTCGTTGTCAGTCGGAAAGTAACTACACCCACTTCTTTTTAGCCGATGGCACGAAGTACCTAATCTGCCGAACCCTTAAAGAAGTTGAAGCCATTCTTACGCCCAATGGATTTATTCGTTTGCATCAATCGCACCTTGTAAACCCGAAATACATGCGCAAATACATCCGTGCCGATGGTGGTTTTGTGGTGATGAGCGATGGTGCCGAACTAGCGGTTTCCAAAACCAAGAAAGATTACATCTTAGAACTGTTTAATTCCATAGATCGCATCTAATCATTCATTTACTACTTTTGTGTGCTGAAGTCTACCAATTACACATTCCAACAAATTAACCAACCAAATTTTTCAATCTTTACTTATGAAATTTTTCAAGATCTTACCGTTTTTAATCTGCTTTTCAATTTCCACAATGGCGCAAAAATTGCCAACCACACTAGAATTTACTCACGTGGTAACCTCGAGTTATACGGTTGATGATGAGTTAATCACTATTGATTTCCTTGTAAATTCAACAAATGGAACTGCTGGGATTCGAGGAATTAGCAATCAGCCGGAATTCAAAATGCTTTATGTGGGTGTAAACGGAGATGTTTATATTTTTTCGGAGGATGAAAGTAAGCAGCAAACCGCCATTAAGATGCCCAC
>DAIRTB010000479.1:0-2239 GCA_036804105.1 Bacteroidota bacterium
GAGGAGCTGCAAAACATCATCCATAAAAAAAGAAAAAAGGCTTTAATGGTACGCATAACGCTGGGAAGATACGAAAAAAGCCCCTGTTTCCAGAGGCTTATGTTTACATTACGATGTTGATTATTTTTCCATGCACCACAATTACTTTCTTGATTCCGTTTCCATTGAGTACTTTATTTACTTCCTCACTTGAACGAACCCAAGCTTCTACTTCCGTAACATCTTTGCTTAAATCGAGTGGTTGCTTAAATTTAACTTTTCCGTTAAATGAAACTGGATAATCGAAGCTGTTTTCTACCAAATATTTTTCTTCTAGCTTAGGAAAAGGAGCGTTTATAACAGAACCTTCTTGGCCTGCAAGTTCCCAAATTTCTTCGCATATATGAGGTGCGTAAGGTGCTAACAAGGTACAAAGTGGCAACAAAATTGCCGATTTCTTACATTTCAGCACATTTAATTCATTCACACAAATCATAAACGCACTTACTGAGGTGTTGAAAGAAAGTCGATCGTAATCTTCTTCAATTTTTTTGATGGTTTTATGAAGCACTTTCAATTCGGCATCTGTTGCCGCTTCTTGACTCATTTCGAATTGCCCTTCTGCATTATGGAAAAGATTCCAGAACTTGCGCATGAAGCCGAAAACACCCGTTATTCCACTGGTATTCCACGGTTTAAACTGATCTAACGGACCCAAAAACATTTCATACATGCGGAAAGTGTCCGCACCGTATTTTTCAATGATGGTATCTGGATTTACCACATTGTACCATCTTTTAGACATTTTTTCTACTTCGAAACCGCAGATGTATTTATCGTCTTCTAAAATGAAATCGGCAGTTTTGAAATCTTCTCTCCAATTTCTGAAAGCTGTTAGATCTAACACATCATTATCTACAATATTCACATCTACGTGAATGGCAGTAGTTTTGTAATTTTTACGTAAGCCATGAGATACAAATATATTGCTGCCATCAATTCTGTAAACAAAATTAGATCGGCCTAAAATCATACCTTGATTTACCAATTTCCTAGCAGGTTCTTTAATTGGAATTACCTCTAAATCGTAAAGAAATTTGATCCAGAAACGAACATACAATAAATGTCCTGTTGCATGTTCTGCACCACCAAGGTATAAATCTACATCTTGCCAGTAATTAATAGCTTGTTTATCAGCAAGTTCATTACCATTTTTTGGATCCATGTAACGCAAGAAATACCAACTAGAACCTGCCCAACCCGGCATGGTAGTAGTTTCAATTCTGCATCCTTTTCCAGTTTCTACAAGTTGTAAGGTTTCTGGGTCGAAATCCCATTTCTGTGCCCTAGCTAATGGTGGTTCACCTTCGGCAGTTGGCAAATACGCATCAATTTCAGGCAAATTAAGCGGTAGCACACTGCTTGGCATCAGCCTCGGAATTCCGTTTTGGAAATAAACTGGAATAGGTTCGCCCCAATAACGCTGTCTGCTGAAAATGGCATCTCGCATTCGGTAATTAATCTTTCCAGTTCCTGCACCTTTTTTCTCCAATTCTGCAATCACTTTCGGTATGGCTTCGTAGGCGTTCAATCCGTTGAGGTAATCGCTGTTGATGAGCTTCGCCATTTTGTCTTCATTGGCTCCATTTTCAGGATCAAAACCTTCGATTACCACCGGAATTTCTAGGTTGAAATGGGTTGCAAAACGGAAATCTCGTTGGTCGCCAGAAGGAACGGCCATAACCGCTCCGGTGCCGTAACTTGCTAGAACGTAATCGCCAATCCAAATAGGAACGAGTTTTTCTGTGAGTGGATGAATAACATAAGCGCCCGTAAATTCGCCAGAAACTTTTTCAACTTCGGCCATCCGTTCCCGCTCAGATCTGTTGCCTGCTTTAATCTTATAGGCAGCAACTTTTTCTTTTTGTGTGGATGAGGTGATTTTATCTACTAATTCATGTTCAGGAGCAAGCACCACGAAACTAACACCAAAAAGGGTGTCGGGTCTTGTAGTGAACACCTCAATTTTTTCTTCTGAATCTTTAACTTGGAAAGTTACCATGGCACCTTCAGATCTTCCAATCCAATTGCGTTGAGCTTCTTTTATGGAATCGCTCCAGTTGATGCTATCTAAATCGTCTAATAAACGTTGGGCGTAGGCGCTGATTCTCAGGCTCCACTGAATCATTTTCTTACGCTCAACTGAATGACCGCCCCGTTCCGATAATCCATCTTTCACTTCTTCGTTGGCTAATACGGT
>DAIRTB010000480.1:0-163 GCA_036804105.1 Bacteroidota bacterium
ATTACGCCACCATTGCTTGCATAAACTTCATAATTTAAATTTACGCTATCCGGTTCCTGTTTGTTAAAAATTAAAGTTGCAGTATCGGTATCAATGTTTCCTTTTTGTAAGATTAATCTTTCCGTAACCGTTAAACTATTAATGAACCTAACAATGTTAGTTG
>DAIRTB010000480.1:173-2236 GCA_036804105.1 Bacteroidota bacterium
CAACAGGATCTATACAAGTTAAACCGCTATCTTCAGGGCCAAAGAATACAACCTCCCTATTTCTAAAATTCACATTACTCTGATTTTCAAAATTTAGGTTTCTACCAACAAAAAGGTCACCACCAAAGCTGTTGGAAAGAATAAGACTCACAGCAGTAGAGTCAGTATTTTCTATGATCACATCTCTATCTACAATTAAATAACCAAAGGGATCTGTAGGAGCATTGTTTGGTGAAGCATTAAGTATATCGAACAAACCATTGGTAACTCTCAAATCTCTGCCTGTAATAAATTGACCTGAACGACGAGTCTGAGGTCCTACTGGATTGGCCAGGAAAGTGCCTGATTCAATAATTACATCACGACCAACCTCGATTTTTGCGGTATCATTTGCGCCTGCAGTTCCGACTTGAATGGTTGAATTTGCTCCAATGTATAAATCGTTGGAAATATTCCAATCTGAATTCCAATTTTTGGTAATTTTCCGTCCAGGACTATTCATGGTAAAATTAAATACATCGATTTGGTTTACAGTGGAATCAAAGCCTGGTATAAATGTAAAGCAATTTCTATCATTTAAAGGTGTTAAAGGTACTGTACTTGTATTTTCCATGTGAAAATACCGTACATAAAACGGGTTTGTTGTCTCTCCAATTGGATTTCCAATTGGCACACTACCGTAAGTTCCAGAAGGTGGCCATGGATCAAATAAACAATATCCCAACCAATTGAATATTGCTGGTCTGCCATTTCCATTGGTAATGTCGTTCCAAGAAATTTTTGCTTCTCTTGTATTGGAAGTTCCATTATCCATATAAAATCCAGAAGTAAAATCGTTTGGGGCAATTCCACCTAGTCCTTGGTCTCCTCCAAATCTAATTGTATCCAAACTAATCCCATTAAATCTTCGTATTTCTCTGTAGTTGTTTTTAACATGTATAGAAACATCTGCTTTGAATGGTAAAGCGAAAATTACTCCATTAAAAGTATTACCAGCTAAAGTTCCTGGATTTGTATTTCCATTGACTGGAATACTGTCATGAATATCCATAAATAAAGCAGCTGGTTGATTAATATTAGCATTTGTTAGCCCAATATATAAAAATGTGTCATTCCAACTAATAAACCACTCTTGCCCACCATTTGCGTAGGAAATTGGATACTCTCCAGGTAGAATTGTTCCATTAATTATCGGTGCAGTTGGAAAACTCTGCCCCCAACTGCAAACCGCAAGAAACTGAAAGCTGATGATCAAGAAAATATGCCGCAAGTGGTGCATTTTTTAGGTAGGCTGTTATTTTGTGCTAAATTACATTATTTTTCTAAAAAACTAAGTAAACATGAAGTGTGCATTAATTTTTAGTTAATAATGCCTTTGATAGCATGATATTTTCTCACCCAAACCAGCAAAGCCGAAGAGAAATCAGGTTTAAACTTTGCGTCTTGGCGACTTAGCGAGATATTATTTTTCTTGCAGAGCCGTAAAGCCCAAGAGAAATAAGGTTTTAAACTTTGCGTCTTTGAGCCTTAGCGAGATAATTTTTTTCTTCCAAACCGCAAAGAGTCCCCAAAGGGGTAAACCATTTAATTTGTAGGAAGTGGTAGCATTTAACTCAATCTTTTCGCACAAGCACGCTTTTTATCACCCACAAAAGTAAGTTTCTAAAAAGCTATTTATTTTTTGTGGTATTTTTGCGAACTCGTTTAAAACGAGGCATAATTCTGTAGCATATGTTCGATAACTTATCCGATAAATTAGAAAAAGCTTTTAAAACCCTTAAAGGTCAGGGGCAAATAACAGAAATCAACGTGGCTTCTACCATGAAGGAAATAAGGCGTGCCTTATTAGATGCCGACGTGAACTTCAAAATTGCCAAAAGTTTTACGGATACCGTTAAGGAAAAAGCCATGGGTGCAAATGTGGTTGGCGCCATCAAGCCAGGCCAATTGCTTACCAAAATTATGCACGATGAGCTCACTTCCCTCATGGGTGGCGAGAAGGCTGATATGGATCTCAAAGCAACGCCATCTATTGTGTTAATTGCTGGTCTTCAGGGTTCTGG
>DAIRTB010000481.1:0-2236 GCA_036804105.1 Bacteroidota bacterium
AAACAGCATCAGAATCTCCAGCGCCGGGCGGCGGATCTATTGCCGCTTATGTAGGTGCATTGGGTGCATCTTTGAGCAGCATGGTTGCCAATCTTTCGGCAGGGAAAAGAGGTTGGGAAGACAAGCTCGAATACTTTTCTATGCAGGCGGTAGAGAGCCAGCAAATAAAGCAACTCCTTCTCCAAAAAGTAGACGAAGACACCCGTGCTTTCGACGCCATTATGCAGGCATTTTCTTTACCCAACAACAACGAAGAAGAAAAAGCTGCCAGATCTGAAGCCATTCAAGAAGCAACCATCAACGCTACCATGGTTCCATTAGAAGTAATGAAAATTGCCCTTAGCAGCATGAAAAACATAGCCGAAATGGCCTTGAAAGGCAACCCAAATTCGGTAACCGATGCAGGGGTTGCAGCCCTTTGCGCCAGAACCGCCGTTTATGGCGCCTTCTTAAATGTTAAAGTAAACGCAATGGGCTGGAAAGACAAAACCGCAGCTCACAACCTAGTGGAAGAAGCCCAAGCTCTTCTAAACGAAGCCATCTCCAGAGAGCAAGACATTATGGAAATGGTGGCGGAGAAGTTGGTGTAGATAATTCTTTTCAATTCCTTTATGGAAAAGGGTAAATTTCTCGCTAAGCCGCAAGGGCGCAAAGATAACCACTTTGCGCCTTAGCGCCTTTGCGAGAAATAATTTTCTTGAACTTAAAGAACACTAATGGTTCACTCTATTTACTCCTTTTAAACTCCAAAACCTCTTTTGCATTATGCCAATCACTTCTTTTTGAAAGTTGAATTGTGAGATTTTCTTTATTAACTGATAGTATTTCCCAAACTCAATCTGAAGTATTCAAATCATCGGGGAAATAGATAAAATCATTTGTTGAACTTAAACCCCATTTCTTAGATCTAGTCCTCCTCAGTTGTTTTATTTCAATCGAATCTTTATCAATATTGAGATACATGGTTAGTTCCTTTTTTGAATAGTTTTGTGGGTAAGGAAAGTCAGAAAGCATTAAATTGAACCATTCCCATTTACCTTGTAAGCCAGTGGTGTCTCTAATACTTCTTATCTCACTTAGTTTCATAGAATGTTCTTTCACATGGTATGCTTTAAGGTTTATGGTTTTATCAGTTGAATGCTCAATAAGAAATGGCACATAACCAATTTCATCAATAACTAAAAATTGATGCCCTTGGTAACTGTTTATAGCCCAATTTATTGACCTGGGTATTCTATCCAAATGGAACCCCGTAAAAATCAAAGTAGAATCAGATATAAAATCTAGAGAATCATCAATGAATTCTCCTTCAAATTTAAAAGTTTTATTGGCAAGATTAACTTTTAGGTTATTTCCTTGATCGCTAAGTTTCTAAATATGAATTTCCGCTTTAAGCTTGAGCTTTCAGACAATACCAAACTGTCTTTATTTACACTTTCAATTTTAAAGGTATCCAAATCAAAAAACAGGTAACCGTTTTTAACTGTAAACTTTTCAATATGTATAGAATCACTATAACTTGGATTTTCGAAAGACTTGATGGTTAATTCGTCTTTTGAGAAATGAAACAGCCCTTTTATCTCAAAAATGCTAGAAGGTTCCTCTGTGTAATCAATACCATACGCCCCAATCCAAATACCTTCCAACTCGCTTTTAGAGTTGCAAGCGCCTAAAACGAAAACACAAAAGAAAATGTACATTACTTTTTTCATGTTAGCATGTTACCGATTTGATTGTAAGATTTGCAGACTTGCGCTAATCTTCCTAATCTCAAATCCCCTCTCCTTCCCAATCCACCGCTCCACCACCGCATACATATCCGCCGCACTCTCCACCATTCCAATATCTCTTTTTCTGTAAGCAAAAGCTTTAATCTCAGCTCTTTTTTGCGCAGGTCTGAACGGGTGTAATGTAATTCTAAATCGAGGTCTGCTCTGGCTCTTTCCAAAATCCAAAATTGTTCTTCCATAGTTTCTTGCCCTAGGAAAGTTAAGGGGTAATTACGGGTATGGTACATTTTTGCACGTAGTTGCAAATGTTTCCGTTTGAAAGCATTCAATTCTGTTTGCTGCCTTTGAATTCTTAAGTTTAAGGCAAGCAATTGCATTTCTAAATCTTTTAGCGCTTTTTCCGGATGTGGTTCTACCCATTCTTGTTCAGGCATTTCGGCATATAGATCGTAGGGAGTAAAAAGTTTATCCTCCAAATACCCCTGCTTTCTGGCAATTAGTTTCCG
>DAIRTB010000482.1:0-2226 GCA_036804105.1 Bacteroidota bacterium
CCTTCAGGTGAAACTCCGAACCACCAGTTGTCTGGAGTATTGGCCGCAGGATTTATAAACTTGAAGTAAATAATATAGCTTAAGGTGAAAAGTAAGCCTACAATCATTCCGCTTATGGCTCCTTCTTTGTTCATCCGTTTAGAGAATATACCCATTATAATTACAGGGAAGAAAGATGATGCTGCCAAACCAAAGGCAAAAGCGACGACTTCGGCTACGAAGCCTGGAGGATTAATTCCAAAGTAACCAGCAATAGTAACTGCACCTGCAGCTGCAACACGAGCAGCAATTAACTCTTTTTTCTCAGAGATTTTTGGCATCAAAGTTTTCTTCAATAAATCGTGTGAGATAGAAGTAGAAATTACCAAAAGTAATCCTGCAGCTGTAGAAAGAGCAGCAGCTAAACCGCCTGCAGCAACCAAAGCAATTACCCAGTTTGGTAAACCAGAAATTTCTGGAGTAGCCAAAACCATAATGTCTTTATCAATGGTAAGTTCGTTAACAGCTTTATCTTTTCGGTATTGTACTAGGCCATCACCATTTTTATCGTCAATAGAAATTAGTTTGGTTTTGCCCCAGTTTTCTACCCAAGCTGGAAGTTCTGCAACAGGTTTTTCGTTGATGTTGTTAACCATGTTGTAGATACCAAATGCGCCGATTGCAGGAGCTGTGGTATATAATATGGTGATAAAGATCAAGGCGTAACCAGCTGATTTTCTTGCATCTTTCACTTTCGGAACAGTAAAGAAACGTACAATTACGTGCGGCAATCCTGCTGTACCCACCATAAGTGCTGCGGTAATAAAGAGCATATCGAGCATAGATTTCGAGCCGCTTGTATATGCGTTGAAGCCTAATGCGGGCAGTAATCCATCAAGTTTATCGAGTAGATAAGTTCCATCTTCAACCTTGCTTCCAAGCCCCAATTGTGGAATCGGGTTACCTGTTAATTGAAGTGAGATAAAAATTGCTGGCACCATATAGGCGAAAATCAATACACAATATTGAGCTACTTGGGTGTAAGTAATGCCTTTCATTCCACCCAAAACGGCGTAGAAAAGCACAATAATCATCCCGATAATTACGCCGGTGTTGATATCAACTTCCAGGAATCTTGAGAATACAATGCCTACACCACGCATTTGTCCAGCCACATACGTGAAAGAAACAAAGAGCGCACAAACAACTGCTACTAAGCGTGCAGTTTTAGAATAGTAACGATCGCCAACAAAATCTGGCACCGTAAATTTACCAAACTTTCTGAGATAAGGTGCTAATAGTAAGGCGAGTAGTACATAACCTCCTGTCCAGCCCATTAGATAAACCGAGCCGTCGTAACCCATAAATGAGATTAAGCCCGCCATTGAAATAAAACTCGCTGCCGACATCCAGTCTGCTGCTGTTGCCATACCGTTTGCCAGTGGAGAAACGCCTCCGCCAGCAACATAGAACTCTTTTGTTGAACCTGCTCTAGTGTAAATGGCTATGCCAATATAAAGAGCGAAAGTAATGCCTACAATGATGTAGGTCCAGGTTAGAATATCCATATTCTTCTTTTTTCTTTTTTTTGTTGATGATTGGGGGTCTTATTCTTCGTCTACTTCAAACTCACGGTCGAGTTTATTCATGAGCATTACATAAATGTAAATGATGGCAACGAATACGAATAGTGAGCCTTGTTGAGCGAACCAAAAGCCTAATTTGTAGCCGCCTAAACGAATAGTATTAAGTGGTTCTACCAGTAAAATTCCGAAGCCGAAACTTACGATGAACCAAACGGCCAACAAGGCCAAAACCGTCCGGATATTTCTTTTCCAGTAGGCTTGCATTGATTTTTTGTTTGTCATTGTATTGTTGTTTGTGTTTATAAGTAAATCTGAGTTTGAATTAAGAATTCTCCACTTCTACCATCTGGAACGCCACCAAAAATGAGTGGTCTGCTAGAATATTGAAGTGTAACTTTTG
The DNA here is from genome assembly GCA_036804105.1 of Bacteroidota bacterium. Classification (GTDB taxonomy): domain Bacteria; phylum Bacteroidota; class Bacteroidia; order UBA7662; family DAIRTB01; genus DAIRTB01. The sequence continues at coordinate 1,966 of DAIRTB010000482.1, forward strand.
CATGGTGACCGTCTATAAAGAAATTCATACCCGCATCGTAGGTGTTTGCAGGCTTAGAGAAAACATCTAAATCTTGCATTGTGTAGGCTGCAAAAGGTTGTAATCTCATTTTTTTGCTGATGCCTTTTGGCAACAATATACCCGCTTGTGTATACCAAATGCCACCTGTACCAAGAAGCGGACGAGCATTTCCAGCACCAGATTGAGCACGGTTTCCAGTGAAAGCTGGGTCTGCTGCGCCAATATTCATAATACCCACTG
>DAIRTB010000483.1:0-2222 GCA_036804105.1 Bacteroidota bacterium
CAACACTTCGTCTTGAACAATTTCGCCAGTTTCAAGGATTTTATTGCTCTTGTTGTAGAGGAATTCCACTAAAAATTGCGCTAAGATGTGTCGCTTCTCTAACCTTTCTGCTAAAACCTCGGTTGGTTGACAACTAATGGCCACGATATGATTCTTCGAATAATCTTTATTGTAGCGCTTTATCCAATGCTTAATTGCCCAAAAATTGAGAATGGTTTTAATTTTGCTTGGTGAAACATCCTTACAACCGCTTGCTTCGGCTTGTTCATTCAGGTCTTTAATGTGAAACGTTTTTTCTTGCTCGCTTAATAATGGACAAAGGAAATTTTCAATCAGTCCATAACTCTGAGTAATTGCAAGTGAGCGGTTTTTATTTTCACTTTTTTTGATGAATGCAGTCAGATCTTGAGCATCGGCCAATATCTTTTCTTCACGCAGAAGATTTACAACCGAAATTACATTCCTGATGTCGAGGCCTAAATTATCGGAGATATAATCGACTCTAGATTCGGCATCCTCACCTTGCGATTCCTTTCTGCTTTTGCTGGAAAAAAGGTTTTTAATAATCCGGGTTGCGGTTATTTTTTGATCCTCACTAAACTTATGTGAACGCATAATTTTTTCGATGGCTTCTTGTGCCGTTTTCGATAGAATACTGTTGGCGAAAACTTTTGGCATGTTTTGCTTTCGCTTCACATAACCCGCTTCTTCCAGAGCAGAAATAGCGGTTTTTACTCTCGTTTCAATTTCCTTCAGACTATCGTCCCAACCGGCGGCTCTAGCAATTTCCAGCGCAGATTTCTGAACGCTCGATTTGAGTTTGGTGATAAACTTTATGGCGTTCCAAATTTGCTTTATTTCATGGATGTTGATTTTTGTTTGGTTCAACAAGACGAAATGTTTGCCTAGGTCTTCTTCGTTAAAAAGCACATAACAATCGGCGGTGATGTTTTCGTCTCGTCCTGCTCTGCCAGCTTCCTGCACATAGTTTTCAAGCGAATCTGAAATCTCATAATGAATTACCAAGCCAACATCTTTCTTGTCAACACCCATCCCGAAAGCCGAGGTGGCCACCATTATCTGAACATCACCCGAAATAAAAGCATTTTGATTTGCGGTTTTCTCGTGGCTTTCCATTCTTCCGTGAAACGCTCTGGCATTAAATCCATCATCCGTTAATCTCTCGGCAAGATCTCTAGCCCGTTTGGTTCTGGAAACATAGATGATGGTGGGGCAATCTTTCTCCTCAATTAAATCTCGAACGGCGTTGTATTTTTCCTCATCATCTCCTTTTTCGAAAACGCTGTATTGTAAATTGGTTCTTGTTGCTTTCGATGGGAATATTTCCAATCTGATGCCCAACTTTTCTTTGAAGTAAGCACAGATATCTTCAATAACTTTTTGTTTGGCCGTAGCTGTAAAGCAGGACACTGGGATCTGTTCTTCCAGATTTTTTGTTTCTTGAAGTGATTTGATGAAATCTCCGATGAACAGATAATCTACTCTGAAATCTTGTCCCCAGGAAGAAAAGCAGTGGGCTTCGTCTATTACAAAGCGAACAATTTTTCGGTCTAAAAGTAATTTTTCTATTGTTTTCGATCGAAGTGATTCTGGCGAAAGGTACAGAATAGAGGCTCTACCATCTTGTATTCTTTCTATCGATTTTGCCCGTTCTATTGGGTCGAGTAAGCCATTTATGGTAACCGCTTCGGTAATTTGGATTTTCTCAAGATTGTCTACCTGGTCTTTCATGAGCGATTGCAAAGGCGAAATCACCACCGTTAAGCCTTTTTCATTTTCACCCGCCATCAATGCAGGAACCTGAAAAGTTATCGACTTTCCGCCACCGGTGGGAAATACCGCTAATAAAGATTTGTTGTTTACCGCTGCCGCCACTGCCTGCTCTTGCAAGGGCTCGCCTGCATAGGTTCTGTAAGCATCGAAGCCGAAATATTTTTTTAGCCCCTTTTGAACGTCTAAAGCTTGATTGCAATAATCGCAACCTGTAAGGCAAGGTTTGCTTCTAAGCAGAAACATGATGCGTTCAACTTTTGGGAAGTTTCTTAAAACCCAAGGTGGGGTAATGGAATATCGGTTGTTGCAATTTATAAGTGCTAGACAGTACGCTAATTCGATGGGCTGCTCTGAAATTATTTTCGGAAGGTCTGCATGGTTGCATATAACCGATTCAAATTTTTTTCGAATGATGATTTCTGCCTGCG
>DAIRTB010000484.1:0-2217 GCA_036804105.1 Bacteroidota bacterium
CGGTATCTGTTTCAATGTATTCGTCTAAACCTTTTACTAAGGCATGCGTAAGACGCTCTCTTACAGGTAATTGTCGCCAAGATTCATCTTTAACTAAAACTTTACCTTTATTTTTAACCTGCTCAGCAAAAGTGATCAGTCTTTCCGTTGCGTCTGCTCTGCGGTTAAGCAAAACATCTTCAACTCGTTCTAAAAGGTCTTTTGGAATATCATCGTAAACGGCAATAAGTCCAGCATTTACAATGCCCATGCCCATTCCAGCCTTGATGGCGTGGTAAAGAAAAGCAGAGTGCATGGCTTCTCGCACGCTATCGTTCCCCCTAAATGAGAAAGAAATATTACTTACGCCACCGCTCACTTTTACGCCCGGCAGGTTTTCTTTAATCCAATTGGTGGCCTTTATGAAATCTACCGCATAGTTGTTGTGCTCTTCAATTCCGGTGGCAACGGTAAGGATGTTCGGATCGAAGATGATGTCTTCAGCTGGGAAACCAACTTCTTTTACGAGGATGTTGTAGGCTCTGGTGCAAATCTCGATTCTACGTTCGTAAGAATCTGCCTGTCCATTTTCGTCGAATGCCATAACGATAACGGCTGCACCATAGGCCAAGACTTTGTGTGCATATTCTTTAAATTTGGCTTCGCCTTCTTTTAAGGAGATAGAATTTACGATGGCCTTACCCTGAACACATTTCAATCCGCTCTCAATAACGCTCCATTTAGAGGAGTCGATCATAACGGGCACTTTCGAAATGTCTGGCTCAGCGGCAATAAGATTAAGGAAGGTTTTCATGGCATCTTCAGAATCGAGCATGCCCTCATCCATATTCACATCAATAACTTGCGCTCCGTTTTCAACCTGCTGACGGGCCACATTCACGGCTTCCTCGAAATTTCCATTGAGGATTAATCGTGCAAAAGCCTTTGATCCTGTTACATTTGTGCGTTCTCCAACATTTACGAAATTGGTTTCTGGAGTTATAACAACGGGTTCTAAACCAGATAGATGCATATATTTCGCTAATTCTGGTATTTGTCTAGGCTGATGTCTAGCAGCTTCCTCAGCAATGGCACGAATGTGGGCAGGTGTTGTTCCGCAGCAACCACCAATTATGTTTACCATGTTGTGATCGAGGAAATCTTTAATCTGCATTTGCATTTGCTCAGGCGTTTCATCGTACTCGCCAAAGGCGTTTGGTAAGCCTGCATTCGGGTGGGCTGAAACTCTAAATTTCGATGCTTTTGCTAATGCCTGCAAGTGCGGACGCATGGCTGAAGCACCTAAAGCACAATTTAAACCAATACTCAGTAAAGGCAAATGCGAAAGTGAATATAAAAATGCCTCAACCGTTTGGCCAGAAAGAGTTCTGCCAGAATTATCGGTAATGGTTCCAGAAACCATCACGGGCAGCATGGTTTGTTTTTCTTGGAAATATTTGTCGATTGCGTAAAGTGCTGCTTTTGCATTTAGCGTATCGAAAATGGTTTCTACCAAAAGACAATCTACGCCGCCATCAACTAAGGCAACAATTTGTTCATAGTAAATAGCAACCAATTCATCATAATAAACACCTCTAAAACCTGGGTTATTTACATCTGGTGAAATGGATGCAGTTTTGGTGGTCGGTCCAATTGATCCAGCTACAAATCTTGGTTTATGTGGTTCTCTTTGGGTAAATTCATCGGCAACTGCTCTGGCTAATCTGGCAGCTTCGTAATTCAACTCATAAACGAGGTCTTCCATATGGTAATCGGCCATAGAAATTTTATTGGAGTTGAAGGTATTGGTTTCAGCGATATCGGCACCTGCTTCATAATACTTACTATGAATAGTTTTAATGATGTCTGGCCGAGTAAGCGAAAGTAAATCGTTATTTCCTTTAAGATCGTGCGGGAAATCTTTAAAGCGCTCGCCTCTGTAATCTACCTCTTTGAGTTTGTACTGTTGAATCATGGTGCCCATGGCGCCGTCTAACATTAAAATTCTCTTTTTTACTTCTGCTTCTATCTTGTACATAGCCATAAATTAAGGCTTGTCAAGAAGGAAAGATTCGAGAAACAGGTATGCGAGATTATAGGGATTTTAAATCCCGCTCGCTCATCTCTGTTCCAAATCTAGAACCGGAATTAGCACCAAGCCTCACGGTGAGTTGAGCGGTTGCCAGGACTTCATCGGGCCGTTCCCTCTGTCCTTCTTGATAAGCACTGCAAAGGTAA
>DAIRTB010000485.1:0-2214 GCA_036804105.1 Bacteroidota bacterium
CAATAGTGAAATAATTTATGTAGATTCTCACTTCCCCAGCAAAAATAAAACAGGCACATGCAACCTATCTGCCCACGCCTTTTCTGAATGATCTGCTCCAATAAACACTTCTGTCTTGAAATTCGATTTCTTAAATCCTTTGGTCTTCATAATGTCATTTACCTTTTTCTGATATGGCGCATACATAGAATCTAAGGTTGCAGTGCCGTGATCGAAGTAAATGCGGTGGTTTTTTGGATTCGGAAGTTTTTCCTCCAAATAAGAAAAAATGGCTTCTGGTAAGCGTGGATCAATTTCTGGCACATTTCCAGGCCAATGGGTTGAAAGGCAAATGGCAGCACCAAAAACATCAGGGTATTCGCAAATGGCGTAAAGAGAAGATAATCCGCCCATACTCGAACCTGATATGAATGTATTTTTCCTGTCGCTAAAGGTTGGGTAATTCTGGTCGATAAATGGTTTTACTTCCTTCACCATAAACTGCAAATAAGCATCTGATATTGCCTTTCTTTTCCAAATATCCGTTTCGAAACGCTGCAACAAACTCGAATCTGCATAACTCAATGCCTTTTGCATGTTGTATTCATTCCGCCGCAACTCAGGAATGTTCCAAACGCCCACTACAATGCAGGGTTTGATACTATCTGCAAGAATTAATCGGCCCAAGGTTTCATCCACTCGCCAAGATTGTTTGTTCCAAGTGGTGTTTTCGTCGGAAAGCATTTGTCCATCGTGCATATACAAAACGGGATAATTTTTGGTGCTATCGTAATTTGGTGGCAACCAAATGCTAATGTTTCTTTCTTTTACGTACGATGAAGGGAAGCTTTCAATATGCCTTATGCTTCCAATGCTAACTTGTGGTAGTTGCGCTTGGCTGGGCAAAATCATACAAAAAAATAGGGCGATGAACAATGAAATTTTTACCATTTTAATCTGAAGATAATTACCACATCAAGTTAAGCATTTCGTTGTAATCTTGCTCCGTTTGATTGAAATACACGCCTCTTATTCTGTTTTGTATTAAACAACGCTTAATTTTATCCTTGTCTGATGGGGATACATTAATCTGACTCATACGTTTAGGGCTGCCAATTTTATCGTAGAAATGCTCTAAAGCTTCAATAAAATCTTTGCCATTTTTATCGTTCCCCAAAACTCGTTTTGCCATAAAATCGAGCTTTGCTTCAATCTGTGGATAATAATGTTTCAACCATGCCGGATAAACAATACTCAATCCAGCGCCATGGGCAACATCATACAAAACAGAAAGACAATGCTCGAAACCATGCACGCCCCAATCGCCACTTTTTTTGCCAGCTTGCAATGTACCATTTAATGCAACGGTAGCCAACCACATAATTTCGGCTCGGTATTGGTAATTATTCGGTTCAGCCAAAACTTTTGGGCCAAACTCGAATGCCAATTTTATCACATCGGTAGCGAAGTAATCAGATAACAAGGCTTCATCCTTCCCAAAAAACAACTCTAGTGTATGTGCAATCAAATCTGAAACCCCGTAAGCTGTATAATCGGCTGGAACGGAATACGTAAATTCAGGATTTAAGAAAGCGGCGACAGGAAACAATTTTTCATTTCCCCAACCAATTTTGCGCTGTGCAGCAGTGTCTTGAAGCACGGTAGCTCTGTTCATTTCGGTGCCTGTTGCAGCAAGTGTTAACACCGCATAAACAGGCAATGCATTGGGTACTTCCGCTTTTTTGGTGAAGAAATCCCAAACGGAATGGTCAACATAAAATCCAGCAGCAACAGCTTTTGCCGTGTCGATTACCGAGCCACCACCAACGGCAACAATGCAATCGGCATTGAAATCTTTAGCAAATTTTACAGCTCCATCGGCTGTTTGATATTCGGGATTAGATTTTATACCTTCGAAAATGATGTAATCAATAGACTCTGTTTTCAATGCATTTGTTACCTGATTTAGAATACCATTGTTCTTAACCGAACCCTTTCCAATTAGTATGAGCGCTCTTTTTGCCTGCTTAACTATTTCTTCTCCAAGGTAACTTATGCTGTCTTTTCCAAAAAATAATTTGGTGGGGTTATATTGTGTAAATTGATTCATGTTTTTTGTTTGTTTTGAACTTTATTTGCGTTTTAAACGACCTGTATGATAAAGGATTGGCCATATAAAAAAGTTCTTTTGTTCTTGATTATGGGGGGATTTTTTCTCGCCAATGCACTTCTTGC
>DAIRTB010000486.1:0-2212 GCA_036804105.1 Bacteroidota bacterium
TTCTTTTTTCACCATTAGGGAGTTAAGGAAAATTAAGTAGTCATTAAGTTTTTTATCTTTACTGCTCCTAGTTTGCTTTAGCCCTTAACTAGACTTAACTTCTTAATGTTTCAATTTTCTTTTTTCACCATTAAGTAGTTATTAAGTTTTGCATTTTTAGTGATCCTGGTTTGCTTTAGCCATTTAATAATCCTCACTTCTTAATGGTTCAATTTTCTAATAATCTGGTAATTTACGGAAATGCTCATTTACAAATGGCTTCATAATCTGAGTTATGTTATACGTAAAAAAGTTAATCAGTAACCCTTGAGGAATTTTAAGCAACTTCATGTAGGTCATAATCTGAGCTTCATGTACAGGTAAAATCTTCTCAACCGCCTTCATTTCAATTATTAGCGCATCATTTACCAACAAATCTAATTTTAATTCTACATCCAGCATCAGATTATCATATTGCACTGGAACCATCATTTGTTGTTTTACCTGATAACCATTTTTCTCTAGCTCGTATTTTAAGCATTTTTCATAAACAGTTTCAAGTAAGCCAGGCCCAAGAGCTTTGTGTACTTTAATTGCGTATCCAGTAATCTCATAGCTTAACTGGGTAATTGATTTCTTAGTATGCATATCATAATATTAAAGAAATTCTATTATAAAAATAATTTTACTAATGTGCAATTAAAAGACTTGGCAAATTGGAAAAACTTTAATGGTTCAAAGCTCTAGGCTATCAAAAGCTTCGTTAATTCTTTCGGTTAGCATTTCTACCAAATCGGGTTGCATAAACTCGTAATCGTCAGGAATTTGTAGTATACCTAGGTTTTTAATTTTTACTTGTGGATATAAGGTCTGCAACTTAGACTTTTGGTTGTTTTCCATCACCAAGACTAAATCAGCCCAAAGAAGATCTTTTTCTGATATTTTACGATCGCTTGATGGACTTAATCCAACTGAGCGAATATTGAAGCGGGAATCGTTCTTGAATATAAATTCTGCTGTTCTGCTTCGTCTTTTATTTCTGCCACAAACAACCAGAATATTTGGTCTGTTATTCATCTAATATCTGAAAAGTGATGTGTTATTGCAGCATAGACATTTTCGATTTGTTCCTCCAGCCTGCAAAAGCTTCGTTGTTAACGTAATATATTTTTAGATCGGCAAAGGCCTCATTTTTAACGAAGAAGATTTTGGTATCAGCAAAGGCTTGGTTTCTAGCGAAGAACCATTTGCCATCATTTTTACCAACAAAAGCCTCGTTGCTAACTTTGAAAACTAATAAATCTGCGAAAGCTTGATTGCTAACCACAAACACCTTTACGTCTGCAAATGCCTCGTTGCTTACTTCAAATACTTTTTGAGCATGAGCCAAATTCGACCATACGCTTAAAATTGTGATTAGCATTAAAGGTTTGAAAAGTGATTTCAAAGATGTGGAAAGAACCATTGAATTTTCCTAAGCTTATTTATTTTCGTAGTAACTCAATGCACCACTCGGACAATTTTTCACCTGATTTCTTAAGGCTTCCGAATCTGCATTTTCAATGTTAATCCACGGTTTTGCTTTTGGATCGTACACTTTTGGAAGCGTTTTTACGCAAATACCCGCATGTGTACATAGGTTTGGTTGCCAAACTATCGTAATCTCGTTATTGCTGTATTCCTTTTTCATAATCGTGTTTTGATTTAAATTTTTCCTGTTTTAAGTGATGAAACGATGTTTTTAAGCAGCTACTTTGGTATAAAACGAGATTACATCACCCGTAAAGATAAAAAAGAGTGCTTTACTCTGCAAGCTTGATTAAACGCAGATAATCTAACATTGCGGTGTTAATCTCTCCATTCATATTGTGATTCCAGTCTTCGAAACTGAGGGAAATGATGTGCTCACCTTTCTGAAGTTTCACTTTTCTAGCATTTGAGAAACCCCAATCCGACCACTCATTTTGTCCCCTCTGCGGAAAAACCAGCACTCCTTGATATTCGCCATTCACAAACAAACTTCTGATGGCACATTTATTATCGGTATTCCACGGACCGCTGCCATTGGCATATCGGAAATCTAAAAGATAATTCCCGCCTTGCTCCACTTGAATTTTTACTTGAACCGTTTTGTTTTTTTCAAGTGATATTTCCACGAATCCGTTGCCAGAAAAATTGGAATATGGAAGCTTAGATTTACTTGCAAATTGCTCAATTTCAAATATTTGTGGTT
>DAIRTB010000487.1:0-2200 GCA_036804105.1 Bacteroidota bacterium
CGATTTGGAAACAATTGTCAAAAGAACTGGTGCAAAACTGGTTTCTAATTTTGAAATTGTTACTTACTTCGAAAAGAAAGGCATCAAAAACAACCATCCCATGAATACTGGCGGAAGTTGGAAATTCGATTTCGGAAGAGTTTTTTGCACCAATGCAGTTCATTCCAGCAGTTTTGCAGATGGCACCTACGGTGGAGCAGCCATGGGATTTGTAATTCAAACCAAAGAGAAAACCATTTATTATGCTGGAGATACTGGTTTAAGTTTCGATTTCAAACTTATTAAGGAACTATACGCACCAAGCATAGGAATTTTTCCTATTGGGGATAACTTTACCATGGGTCCAGAACATGCAGCTATTGCGGCAGAATGGAGTGGAATTGACCAAATTATTGGGGTTCATTTTGATACTTTTCCATTCATAGAAATAGACCATGAGGATGCAATTAAGCGCTTCAAAGCTCGTTCAAAAACGTTAACTTTGCCGTCCGTTGGTGAAACAATTGAAATTTAAGGAAATAAGATGGGGAAGATAATTGCCATAGCAAATCAAAAAGGTGGAGTTGGTAAAACCACTACAGCCATAAATTTGGCTGCAAGCTTAGCTGTTTTAGAATTTAAGACTTTGCTTATAGATGCTGATCCTCAGGCAAATGCAACTTCTGGAATGGGCATTGACCCTAAAACGATAAAAACTGGCATTTACGAATGTTTGGTGAATGAGGTTCCAGTTAAGAACAACATCATTAAAACTTCAGTACCATTTTTAGATATTTTGCCATCGCACATTGATTTGGTGGGTGCAGAGATTGAAATGATTAACCGACCAAATCGTGAGCACATTTTAGAAGCCATGATGGCGAGTATTAAAAAGGAATACGATTTCATCATTATAGATTGTTCACCATCGTTGGGATTAATAACGGTAAACGCTTTAACAGCAGCAGATTCTGTTCTAATTCCTGTTCAATGCGAGTATTTCGCATTGGAAGGATTGGGTAAATTGTTGAACACGGTGAAAATTGTACAAACAAGAATCAATACTCGCCTAAGCATTGAAGGCATTTTACCAACCATGCACGATGGCCGTTTGCGCTTATCGAATCAGGTTGTGGATGAATTGAGAAGCCATTTCGGTGCACTTACTTTTACTACTTTGATTACAAGAAATACCCGTTTGTCTGAAGCCCCGAGCTTTGGATTACCTGCTATAATGCACGATGCATCGAGTGCTGGAGCAAACGCCTATTTAAATCTCGCAAGAGAAATTTTACAGAAGAACAACCTTACCCGCATTAAGCAGGAAGAAAGAACTATTCAAGATTAATGAACGCAAAAAGAAACGCTTTAGGTAAAGGTTTAGGTGCACTTTTAGGTGCAGAAGCCAATACAAACGAGTCTGATTATCAGGCAAATGAAACAAAATTAGGTGTTGGAAAAATTCCAGTTAACTCCATTGAAGCAAATCCATATCAGCCAAGAACAGAGTTCGATCAAACCGCTTTAGAGGAGTTAGCAGCATCGATACGCATTCATGGAATTATTCAACCATTAACCGTAAGGCGCTTAAATCAAGACGCATTTCAATTGATTTCTGGTGAGCGCAGATTAAGAGCATCGAAACTTGCGGGTTTGTCTGACGTTCCAGCTTACATTTTGGAAACCAATCAGCAAGGCATGCTGGAAATGGCTTTGATTGAAAATATCCAAAGGAAAGATTTAAACCCCATAGAAATATCTATCAGCTACAAAAGGTTAATAGACGAATGTAGTCTGAAACAAGAGGAATTGGGCGATAGAGTGGGTAAGGAGCGTTCCACCGTAAATAATTATTTGCGTTTGTTGAAACTACCGCCAGAAATTCAAGTGGCTTTGAGAGATGAAAGAATCGGAATGGGTCACGCTCGTGCAATTGTTTCGGTTGAGCAGATCGATAAGCAATTGGCTATTTTCAAGGAAACCATTGAAAAGGGATTATCGGTAAGGGCTGTTGAGGCTCTAGTTAGAAATCTGAATGCGCCTAAAGAAAGCAACGGTTCTTCATCCCCAAAAAAGAAAGAAGCACCGTTGAATAGTTCTTACACGGCTGTTCAAAATCAATTAGAATCGAGGTTAGAAACTCGAGTTTCTATTAAAGCCGATGATAAAGGAAAAGGTGAAATAGTAATTCCATTTATCTCAACTGAGCATTTAAATAGAA
>DAIRTB010000488.1:0-2185 GCA_036804105.1 Bacteroidota bacterium
AGAGACTGCGGCTTGTATTGCATTTAACAAAGGCACTGCTTTTCAAGAGGGAAAGTACAAAATTGAACTATACAATAATGGAAACATAATGGGAACCTCAGAGTTCGAATTGAGATAAATCAATAAATAGATTTAAAAAAAGCTGCTCAGAAATGAGCAGCTTTTTTTAATCATCATTACCTTGGACTAATAAGTAAATCAAAATTTAGAAAATGGTAACATTGATATTTAAAATTTTGTTTAATATTTTATTTCTAATAGCCAATTTAGCGTTTTACCTTTATTTTACAAGTGCATTGAAAAGTTTAACAGTTAACCGAGTAGGTATAATTGTTTTCGCAGGTTTTTTTATTTTAAATAGTAGCATTTTTGATACAAGATTACCCTTAGTTTTTGTAAACAAGTTGGGATTAATTTTAGGAACAGGACTAATTCTTTTACTTAGTCATTCTGTTTCAATTAGATCTGGTTCAGAAGGAATTGGATATCGAATCCTGAATCATAGACTATTTGTAATTGTTGTATCAATGATTCTGATTTTGCAGCTATTTATTATAGTTTAAAAACCCATCTTAGCTCGCCTGCTTGTAAAACAAGTGCATCAGAACCACATGCGGTAGGCTTATACAAGCCAAGAAAACAAAGAAATGCACCGTAAGAAATTCTGCTCCGGAAAATCTCATCAATACAAAAAAGTAAATTAGTAGAAATGAAAATGCCGCTATGCTGAAAGGAGCTGCCTTTAGATATAACGACTTGTTTTTCAATACTTTTCTTTCTTTTATATGCTCCCAAGCATTTATGCTATGCTGACCAATAAAGTATAATCCGAAATGGAAGAGTAGTGGTAGATAACTCCCTACAGCCAAAATTAAAAGAAGGAAGTAAAGGTTTATTTGTTTTATCCATAAAGCAATTAATACTAAAAAACCGAAACTAAGTGCTAAAACAGTAGGCTTACTATTTTGAAAGGAAATACTGTAATCGTTCAAAAATTCTAATCCATTTAAACTTGAAAGGAGCTTAATGGCTACTTCGATATGAGAAAAAATTATAAACCCAAGTATGCAAATGCCAATTAGAAATGAGCTTAACTTAATTTTTATTTTGCTTAAATTCAGTTGGGAACTCATTAACTCAGATTCTCCAAAATGAAATGCAGAGTACAAAATAAAAAGTACCAAGGATAAAAATGGAAATAACTGCCATAATATAAAATATCCCACGATTATGCTCACATATTGAGCTATAAATTTCAAGAGATTGAAGTTGTATTTCTCAAGTAAAATGTGATCAACCGCCCCATGCGGAATTCCTACAGAAATTAACCCAATAAGCATAAGTGCAAAAAGGAGATTCTCACCAAGAGTTGGTTCTATTTTGAATATTAAAACAGAAAGCATCAACAATCCCAAAACCATTAAATGCCGCTTTTGAATATAAAATCCTATATAAGTGGCCAAGGCTTTGAAAAATGGAATTAATGGTAACTGTGCAAAGATTTTAACTTCTTCTTTCACAGTAGTTTTCTCGTCTAAAAAGGTTAAAATGGTGTTGAAATCTTGTTTTTTAAGCAATGTTGTAAATATTTTTTTACCCCACTTTGGCCATTTAAAGAGTATTACCAACAGAAGATGATCGTAAAATTTAAAGCGAGCTTTGGTTTTGTTTTCTACGAAATGGATGTTTTGCCTCCCAGATTTTTTTAAATCGTCAACAACTTCCTGAGCAAAATAGAACATGTTTTTAAATCCATAACCCGTACTTGGTTTTATTAAATTGGCGCTAGTGCCTGTTCTTAGCAGGTTACTTAAACTGCTAGCTTCATGTTTGTAGGTGGTCATTGGAATGCATCCCACTTCTTCCTCTAGAATTTCAAAGACGCCATATTTTTTTTCTATATATAATTTCAATTCGTTTTTGGCATATCCAAGATCTATTTTTTCAGATCCAAATCGTGTTATTTCAAATAAGGCTTCCTGTTTTGAATAGGGTAGGGTATAAACAAACTGAGTAGAATTATGCTGATCTACTTCAAAATCCATCATTTCGAAAGCTTCATTGTTGAGATTGCTTTCCAATAATATTACTCGTAAACCATAAAATGTTTGGTGAATTGTTATATCACCTTTTCTTAATAATTTAGTCTGTAAAGGTCTACTATCAAACACTTGTTTTGCGTGAA
>DAIRTB010000489.1:0-2184 GCA_036804105.1 Bacteroidota bacterium
ATATGGCAACCATTGCAGCAAATGTTTGTGATTCGGTTACGGTTAATGGAATTGTTTACACTAGTTCTGGAACTTACTTTCAAACCTTTACCAATTCTGTAGGCTGCGATTCTACTTTAACCATTAATACTACCATTAGACAAACAACATTTGCAACAATTTCTCTTAATGCTTGTGATTCTACCACGATTAATGGTAGCGTTTATTCCAGCTCAGGAACTTATACTCAAACGTTAACAAACCTAGCAGGATGTGATTCAATACTTACTATTCAACTCAACATAAATCCTACTTTACAAACTAATTTAAATCAGATTATTTGTTTTCCAAATTCTTATAATTTTGGTGGTGTTACTTTAACTTCAAGTGGAGTTTATATCGATACATTAACAACCATAAATGCCTGTGATTCAATTATTACCTTAAATCTTACCGTTAACCAACCTAGTGCATCAACTATAAGTGTGAGCATTTGTACTCCAAATACCTATAATTTTGGTGGGGTGAATTTAACCTCAAGTGGAACTTACCTAGATACATTAATTAACGCAGCTGGATGTGATTCTGTTATAACCTTAAACCTAAATGTTGGGCAAACTTTTACAAGTCTTAGTTCAACCTTATGTTTTCCTGATACTTATAATTTTGGTGGAGTTATTTTGAGTACAAGTGGCGTTTATGTCGATACAATTGTTACTTCAATCAATTGCGACTCTATTATTACTTTAAATCTTATTGTGAATTCGCCAAGTGATTCGATTTTCAATGTAAATATTTGTTCTCCAGATAGTTACAGTTTTAATGGATCCATTTTAAATGTAAGTGGGCAATACTTTGATACCCTTGTTAATGCAATAAATTGTGATTCATTAATTACCTTGAATTTAACTGTGCTCGATTCTTCAGCATTTGCATTTGAAGACAGTGTTTGTACTCCTGATGTTTATCTTTTTAATGGCTTGGCGCTCGATTCTACGGGTATTTACACCTATATTTTGCAAAATGCAGTTGGCTGCGATTCTTTAATTACTTTAGATTTAACTGTAAATCAGTCTATTGCCCCATTTAATATTAACGATACTATTTGTTGCTTGCTTGATACCATATACTACACAGCTCCATTTTACGCTAATGCAGAATACCTTTGGAATGGGATTGATACAGGAATTAGTTACTCTGTTTTTACGGAAGATCTTTTCACTTTGAGCATAAGCAATGTTTGTGGAACTGAGCAAGATTCTTGGTATGTAGATACTAAAGAATGCGATTTATTGGTACATATTCCAAATGCCTTTACTCCGAACAAAGATGGTTTAAATGAAATATTCATACCCATATTTACTGATTATGAAGACATATACAACTACGAGTTTAAAATATTTAACCGTTGGGGAGAACTACTTTTTAGTACAACAAATCCATTGAAAGGTTGGAATGCTATACACAATGGAGAATTGGTGCAAAAAGGGAGCTATTCTTACACCTTGTATTATAGCGGATATAGAATTACACCAAGGTTTGTTACGGGTAGTTTTTCAATAATCAGGTAATTTTTTTGGGTGATTTTGAGCCGAAAAAACCAAAATTTAATTTATTTGTTGCTACATTTAATTTTTGTTTAAAAGTAGCAATGAAGAAGAACGAAGAACGCAGAAGTTTTCTTGCCAAATTGGGAATTAGCATTGGGGGATTAATGGCTTTGCCTTTTATCAACACAGCTAAAAATATACGGGAAACCATTCATGCAGGCAGCGCTCCTGAGCGATCTGCAATTAAGAAAATCACCCCAATGGGATTTCAGTGGGATACCCTAGATCCATTTTTGTTTTGTGTACACCATGAAGATAAATTCCCGAAAGGAAATGCGAAAATGGGCCCAGCTCAACCGCTTTCTGGCAGGCAACTTGGCGATGATTTCATAATTAAAGATGGTTACAGAATGTATCATGGTAAGACCGTTCCAGGTTTTCCGGGTCATCCTCACAGAGGATTCGAAACCATAACAGTTGTTAGAGAAGGGATTGTAGATCATGCAGATTCCATTGGTGCTGCTGGCCGTTATGGATTTGGCGATGTGCAATGGATGACAGCTGGAAAAGGTGTTCAACATTCGGAGATGTTTCCATTAATTCATGAAAACAAGCCAAACCCAATGGAATTATTTCAGATTTGGTTGAATCTGCC
>DAIRTB010000490.1:0-2166 GCA_036804105.1 Bacteroidota bacterium
AGGTATTTTTTGCAACCGCTATTGGGGTATTTTTTTGCGGTTTGATGGTAAGAACTAATCATATTCTGATTCCAATTTTACTTCATTTCTTAGTTAATTTCAGCTTTGGTGCCGGGGAACTAAAATATCCTATTGAAGAAGCCTCCAAGTTGGAAGAAAGCACTGGTGTAAACTGGAAAACGATTATTCCCACAACCTTATTTTTTGCTTTCATCTTTATGGGAGGCATTTACATGATCTTGAAAACAGATAAAAAATTGATCTTAAAGAAATTAAATCGGAGTTACGGAGAACTATAACCTCTAATTTTATTCGATACTCAGCTTCCTATTAGAAGATAAATCCTACCGACAATACCATTTGTCGTGCAATTGTCGTTAAAATGTTTCTTGCTAGCTTATTTTATTAATTTAAATTTGGAAGAAAAAATTATGAATTCTATTGCTGATCTGATTGCTCAGTCTCGAAAATCTAGAAACTTAACCCAAGAACAATTAGCTGATTTAGCTAAGGTTAATTTAAGAACCATTCAACGGATAGAAAACAATGAAAATAACCCAAGAGGTAAAACCTTGGAATTGATCTGCGATGTTCTTGGAATAGCCATTCCCATTTCAGATGCGGAAATTAAAGTATCAAAACCCAATTATATTGACATTGCTATCCAATATTTCTTTCTCCTCATCCTCAATTTAACGTTGATGGGAATTATCGGTTGGATGACTTTAGATACAGCAGCCAACCTAAATACTAGATTTGCTGGTTTTCTGCTCAGCTTCTTTATACCCATTTTCATAGTTTACTTAACCCCTCACATGAAGAAAACTGAAAGACTTCTGAAGTTCGGCACTGGATTCTTATTTTATATTGTATTCTCTATTTTCATGATAGGATTTACTGCATTCCTAACGGGTCTTCTCCCTTGCTTATCTATTGCATTGTGTACCCTGTATTATGGTGAGGTGGTAATTTCAACAAAATCTGCTTAAACTTTCAATTTACCTGAAAATTGAAATCATAGCGACTTAAGAAAAAAAGCAAATGTATCCGGAAGTAGAAATCTAAATTAAGGAGCCACCGCCTTAGTATAAACAAAATTCTGGCCACCAAAACTAAGATTAAAGGTAGCAGTTCCACTGCCTACTGGAGTGCCTGTAATTTCAAATAAAACGTAACCAGAACCATTTGAAACATTTGTATTGTTAATAACAAACTGGCCATTGGTTACCCCAACTAAGGTAGCTGTTAAACCAGTAACCCCAGTTGAAGCTACTGAAAATGGAGTTATTGAGCCTCCATTGCCTCCCCTATATGACAACCAAACTTGAACACCAGTTGCCGGCACGTTTTCTGTTAATGTTCCTAGCTGATTAAATGGTGAAGTAGCAAAGGATGTTATTAACGCTTCGGGTATTGACCCATCTTTAATGCACCGTATTGAGGCCCCAGTTGTACGAGTAACGTTCGTTAATTCCTGTAGTGTATTTCCAAACTGTAGCATAATTGCACCAGTTGAAGTAAATGTGCTAGACCAATACAGACCACCTGTACCTACATTTGCTAACGCACCTAATATCCCAAAGCCTTGTCTAGATCCGCCTAATGCCCATTTTATTGGCGAATTAAAAGCTCCTACGGGATTCATAGGATTCCAAGTTTGGCGTTCTGCCTCCAATTCTGCCGCTGTGGGAACTCGGTAGCCACTTGGGCAGGGATTATTTATTCCATTCACGCCCTGCCAAAGGTTATCGTTTTGGGGAATTAGCCATTGATTATTGGTAGCACCACTTCCTGTAATATGCGCACCATCCCATGGATTTCCTTGATTGGGCACTTCAGTTGTAGCAAACCCAAGATTAAAACCTCGGCGAGTTGGGGAAGTTCTTTTTTCATGCCCATCTGCAGCTCTACCCCATTGGTAAAGATCGCCATAAGAGGCCACATCTGTACTGCTAGTTGCAACTTGGGTTGCACCAAGATTTTTATTTAACCAAATTACACCCGTTAAAGGGTTATAAACATCGTCAGGTTCGATATTCAAATTTGGCGTTAATCCGCCAGAACACGTGTTAAACCAGTTTCCAATAAAGAATTCAACACAATTTTGATCTGTATTGAAAATAGTCAAACCAGATGCAGGATTTACAATTGCATCTCGCTGAGCTG
>DAIRTB010000491.1:0-2159 GCA_036804105.1 Bacteroidota bacterium
CGTATTTTAAGTGAGTTTGAATTCTAAGATCCTCGGTTGCGTAATCATCTGGACTAGAGCCAAATTTTGAAATGTAGCTGATATCTCCAATTACTACATTTACACTTTGTTGGTTTTCAGTTGGTTTTTTGCTGCAACTTAAAATGATTGTGCAGCAGAAAAGTAAGAGAAAAAGTTTTAAGTTGTTCATAATAAATTGAGTTGATGTTTTTTAGGATAAACTACTCAAACGTTAATTTATTATAAAGAGATATCAAGATTATGAAAATTAATTTATCAGTCGTGGTACTAACAAATAGCCTGGTATTTTTTAAGATTTTGTTTCGGTTAACTTAATCGGGTTTTGTCGTGTATCAAATACGTTTGCAATTGAGATAAATCCTCCCTCCAGATTCACATAATAAATTATTTTATATTTATTTGAAAGGATATACCTAAATCCTTCCGATCTTTCGTTCAGAAATTCTTCAATAGCCCCAATATATGGCTGATTTTCAAGTATTGAAGACATTTCTACAATATCATTCACTAAATTAAGTGCAATCTTTTTGCCTGCCTTTGCTTTATGATAGTTGTAAATATCTATTAATTTATCTTCAGCTAACTTTAACCATATAATTTTTAGCTCCATGTGTTGATCTTCTTTTTAAGATCAGAAATTGTGGTAAATCTATTGTTCTTTTCATCATCTAAAGCTTGATCAATCTCATCATTTAACTGTTTAATTGACATTGGCTTTAGATTTTCCTCAAAGCTTTCAGACTTTATTTTGAGTAATAAATTCTCGAGAGCAAGAATGGTTTTTTCATTGTCTAGATTTAAGAACTCTTTGATTAGGCTTAGTTTTCTCGCTTCAATATTCATTTCTTCAGACTTTAGACTCAAATTTATTCAATTTTTCTCAACTCTTCAAATACTAATTTCAAACGGCATTCAAATAGGTTTAAGGCAATTCATTAAATAAATTAGGCAGTTAAATCCAATTCGCCCCTACGTTTTTACAATCTTCTTGTAAATAACACCATATTGGTGGGTAATTCTGATTACATAAATTCCGCTCGGCCAAGGTTCTGTTGAAATGTTGGTTTTGGTGCTGTTAAGTTGCTCATTGTAAATGGTTTGTCCGCTCATGTTGAAAACAGTGAGTTGAACATCTTGCCAAAACTGATCCACATTTTGATGCACAAGCACCTGGAAATTCTGTGTAAATGGGTTTGGCATTATCTCAATTTCCGGACCAGAAATACTGGCTAAATTCTGCACTGATACTGCAGTCGGAAAAAAACCTGCAAAATCATATTGCCAAATTTTCGCTGAAATGTTAATGATGCTTTGGTTTATGGCTTCGGCACTTATTATGCCACCAAATTGTGGATTCAAGTAAATGCCTTCAGTTTGAGCAAGGGTTAGCGTACTGCCCAAATCTATTCTTCTTTTGTTACCATTGAGGAAATTGGTTCCCGGATAATCGTACAGCAAGGTAGCAAAAGAACTGTAAATGCCTAAAGTTCCTGCTTTATAACCCAATAAAATGGCATTCCCACTAATGGTATCAATGGATGCGTCTGTAACCAATCCATCCACAAAAAAGCTGTCTACAGAAGTTGCAGCGTACGTTCCTGCCGAAACTGGTAATCTGTAATGTTTTGTATATCCATTGCCCCAATTTTTGCTGAATAAATGTAGAGAATCTTGAAAGTAAAACATCGCCTCACAATCGAAATTATGGTTGTTCATTGCAGTGTTGAAATGCAGCTGATCGGGATAGGAGAAATTGATTATTTCGGCTGTTAATGTGGTTGTTTGTTGATTTAGCAAATCAGTCAAATTAACTTTCAGAACTTTTAGATTCTGTCTGCTGCCAGCGTTATTCCCGAAATCACCAACAAACAAGAATTGATTATTAATCGCCATTGCCTCCCAATCTACATTTGTGGCGTTTGAAATGGTTATGCGCCTAAGAATCTGTCCGTCTTGTGGACTAATTTCTAAGATTTCGTTTGTGTTTCCGCTATCATTATGGGTAAACCAACGGTTGTTGTGTACTGCTAATCCGGAGGTTTCTCTTAAGGTATCGTTCAGGTTAAACAGCAACTGCGGACTGTAATTTGTATTCGGATAAACGCAACTTCCATCGTTTTGGGTAGCTGTTGGATTGT
>DAIRTB010000492.1:0-1920 GCA_036804105.1 Bacteroidota bacterium
AGGCAGAGTAATAGCGGTAAAACAACTTGGTACTCAAATGGCTGGCCTACAACAAGAAAAAATTTCTGTTAGCAACCTGAGAGCTGGAGTTTATTTCTACACGGTTAATTACAATGGTGAAGCCGTTACTAAAAAGATGATTGTAGAGTAAGAAAACATAAATCTTAAGAAAGCCCGATTATTTAATCGGGCTTTTCTGTTTTTTAAGAATTTATTTTTATCTTTGCATCCTTAATTGATTAAAATCAAATGAAAAAAGATATCCATCCTTCAAATTATCGCCCGGTAGTTTTCAAAGATATGTCGTGTGACTATAGTTTTATCTCTAGATCATGTGCAGAAACAAGAGAGTCTATCGTATGGGAAGATGGCCAGGAGTATCCCTTGGTTAAGTTAGAAATTTCTCATAAATCGCACCCTTTCTATACAGGTAAGCAAGTGTTGGTTGATACAGCTGGTAGAGTTGATAAATTCTACAGCCGTTACAAGAAAAAGTAAACAGTCTATTCCTGATAATATAAACCCCACTTTGTGGGGTTTTTTTATTTTTGTACCATGAATCTTATTCTTTTCGATGATCTTCAAACCGATCACCTATTGCCAGTAACTTATACACGCCCGGCCGCAGATATAAGGCTAGGTATTACAACCATACGAGAGAAATGGGAAAGCGCCTTTGGTGTTATTTCTAGCACCCTTACGCATCGCAAAGCATTGCATTCTAAATTTCCAATCAAAATTGGCGAGGATAATATTTACATTAATGGCAGATTTACACCCAATCCTACCTTTATCCAAAAGATAAAGACATTAGAATTAGAACAGGGTCTTGGTTACAATGGAAGTTTATTGGCTTATAGAACACAAAAGGAAATCAATCTCGACCAATTATCATCCTTAGAAAATGTAATTGAAAAGGGTGAAGATGAAGAGTTGATTTTTATTAAAAGTCCTAGTGATATTTTTATTAAAAATGAGATTGCTTTAAAGGTAGATTTCCGTCTAATTACCACAAAGCGTGTTTCTGAAGAGATCTCATCAACCAATACTTTAATAGGAAATCAAATATTTTTTGAAGAGGGGGCTAAAGCAGAAGCCTGCATTTTTAACTCGAACACGGGGCCAATTTACATTGGCAAAGATGCTGAGGTTATGGAAGGTTCAGTAATTAGAGGTCCCTTTGCGCTTGGTGAGCATGCCACGGTAAAGATGAGTAGCAAGATTTATGGTGCCACAACTGTTGGCTCACACTGTAAAGTTGGTGGCGAGTTAAATAATGTGGTTATTCAAGGTTTTTCTAATAAAGCACACGACGGTTTTCTTGGAAATGCTTTTATTGGAGAATGGTGTAATTTAGGTGCAGATACAAATAACTCGAATCTTAAAAACAATTACGCAATTGTTAAGCTATGGGATTATCCCACTGCAAGATTTGCAGATACCGGATTACAATTTTGCGGTTTAATTATGGGAGATCATGCTAAAACTGGCATAAATACGATGTTAAACACCGGAACAGTTATTGGCATGGGAGCGAATGTTTTTGGGGCAGGTTTTCCAAGAAATTTCATACCTTCATTTGCATGGGGCGGCGAGCGTGGTTTCGAAACTTTTCAGATGAATAAGTTCTTGGAAGTGGCTTCGAAAGTTATGGCAAGACGTGGATTGCAATTAATGGATGCAGATCTTAAAATTTTTGAAGCCATCTTTGAGGAAGAAAGAAAATTTAGATCCTGGGAAAAAAATTAGATTAAAATTATGAGAAAGAAAATAGTTGCTGGTAATTGGAAAATGAATCAAGGGCTTCAACAAGGTCTTTGGCTAACTTCCGAAATAATCAATATGATTAAGGATGAAGTAAGTACCCCTACACTCACGGTTATTATTCCGCCTTTTATTCACTTAAACAGTATAAGACAA
>DAIRTB010000492.1:1930-2154 GCA_036804105.1 Bacteroidota bacterium
ACTGCTTTCGGGTAGTAAAAATATTTATCTTGGAGCTCAAAACTGCAGTGAGCATAAAACTGGTGCATTCACTGGAGAGATTTCTGCTAATATGCTTAAAACTGTTGGGGTTCAATTTATTCTGGTTGGGCATTCTGAAAGAAGAGCATATCAAAAGGAGACGGAGGCAATTTTAAGCGAAAAAATTCTTCGATGTCTTGAAGAAGACCTTACTCCTATTTATT
>DAIRTB010000493.1:0-2132 GCA_036804105.1 Bacteroidota bacterium
ATGAAGAGTTTGCAATATGTCCATGCGCATAAACTTCGAATGGTATAAATGAACCAATTAAAACCCCAATCGGTGTCATCAACATATACACAACCAAGAGTAGGAATATTTTAGATTTACTGAGCGTAGTAAGATGCAAAACCGTTACTAAAGCGAAAGCTGTGGGTAGTTTGTGCATAATAATGCCTACGAAAAGTGGATTATTGAAAATCGGCATACTCAAAGAATAGGGTCCATTAAGCGGAATGCCTTCTAAAATGGAATGAATACCTAAGCTGACAATCAAACTTAAAGCGGTTGTGGCACCTTGTGTTTTGTAATGCGAGTGGTCGTGTCCGTGGTCGTGTCCATCGTGCGCATGTTCCTTATGAATGTGCCCGTGCTCTAATCCGCCAGAAAATTTTTCTAAAAGCATTTGTACAAAAAAGCCCATCAGAATAAAAAGCGGAATGTATTTGCCGTGAGATTCTAAGGCTTCTGGAAGCAAGTGAATTAGGGCAACCGAGAAAATATATCCACCAAAAAGTGGTAAAATGGTTCTGAATAATATAGATGAAGATTTTTCAGACCAAAAGGCCAAATAACCACCAATTAGTGGAATTAAGATTAGAATAAGTAAATTAAGTACCACGAAGGAGAGAATCGAAACTTTTAAACCTGCTGAAAATAAACAAAGTTCCAAGACCTGTTAATATTCCCAATAGAGATCCAAAAACCACATCGAGTGGAAAATGAACCCCAACATATATCTGTGCAAACCCAATTAAACCTGCCCACACTAACCACCAATACCTTAGCTTTTTATAGGGAAAAAGGAAAAATAGCAAAGTTGCGATTCCGAAATGATTGGTTGCATGGCTGGATGTGAAACTGTAACCACTTCCGCAATGCACTAGAAGGCGCACCTCCTGATTAAACGAGTTATCGTTGCATGGCCTTAGCCTTTGAACCGATTTTTTAACAAGCGAGCTACTTAGCTGATCTGTAGCAATAACGGTTATTCCTAAAAGTAAAAAAATTAGAAATGCTCTGTATTTAAAGCGTTTCACTAAAAAGAAAATAACGGTTATATAGAGGGGAATCCAATTGACGGCATTCCTAAAAAGGGGGAGTAGTAAATCGAAAACTGGGTTTGCAAGCGAGTTGTTTATCCACAGAAACCAAATTTTATCGAGTGCAACTAGGCTATCAAGCATATTTCTGGGCAATAATGATGAGTCTGTCAGATTTTACAACAGAAAAAGGAGTGAGCTGGTAATCGCCAAAAATTGCTATTATTTTGAAGCCTGCCACCTCAAACATTTTTTTAAAGGTTTGGTAAGTTAAAACCTTAACTTTCTCATAAAATTTAAAGAATTGGTTATCAGCTTCAAAGGAAATCTCCTTAACAATAAACCCACCCTGAATATATCTTTTTATGTTGAAAGTAATACCATCCTCAACTTTAATTTCATTTGGTACGAGTGTTTTGGAAACCTTTGCTGCATTCATGTAATCAAATAAGAAAAAGCCACCAGTTTTTAACATTTCATAAACAGCATCTAAAACTCTTTGGTTGTCGTTATCTTTCTCAAAATATCCGAAACTGGTGAACAAGTTTAAAATGTATTGAAACTCGTTTGATTTCCAAACCTCCCGCATATCGTGAACATGGAAGTCTAACCCATCGGTTTCGAATTTTTTAGCTGATTGGATACTAGCCACAGAAAGGTCTAAACCGGTAGCATTCATCCCTTTCATATGTAAAAAACGAGTGTGCCTACCCTTACCACACGCTAAATCTAAACAGCGCTCGCCTGGATGAATTTCAAACTTTTCGAAAAGATTGTCAATAAATGCCTCAGCCTCCTTAAAATCTCTATTTTTGTAAAGACTATGGTAATAACTGGTGTCGAACCAAGCACTATACCATTCCGGGCTACTGTAAACACTCATTTTTATTTACTTTGTAGTTTTATAAGTACAGGAAAATGATCGCTATAGCCACCTAAATAATTTTTGCCAGCATAGGTTCTAAATGGATTACCTTGGTATTTCGGGTTTTTGTCTTCCATAAATGGAGCTCTAAAAACTTTTGCAGATTGTGGCACATAGTTTAATTTATTCTGTGTATTAAATAAAGCATTAGAAAC
>DAIRTB010000494.1:0-2128 GCA_036804105.1 Bacteroidota bacterium
TTACATTACCAGCTTCTTTAACCCATATTTGAAAATTAACAAAATCTGTTTCATCTGAATCTTCATAAAAGCCAGCATTTACCCATTCAATTTTCAATATTCTATTCCCAACAGGGCCACTTACTTGGGTTCTTATTGGAGAGGTGCTGCTTACAGTACCTCTGCTTATTAAATCTGCTCCTAACTCAAGATTACCAAACCCAACAAAAACGGGTATCGTATCTCTCGTTAGATTTAGAATGTAATCTTCGGTTGCAAAATCGAGTTCACCATTTGTGTAAATGGTAAGTGTATCGAAAACTTGACCTAAAAAAGTAAAGTTGAAACCAATAGGTATTTCATAAAACTCATCGTCCCAGTCTTGTCCGCCAGTTACATCTACTGTGGTAGTGGGAAGGGCTTGGTAGGATCTTGTAGAGCTAGAGAAATTGTAGCCAGCATACTGAGCATTTGCACTTAAGCATGAGGCTAAAACGAAAGTGAAAAGAAGAATTTTTTTCATTTTGTGTTTTTTTAAATGAATTAAGATTTGAATTCGATGCTAATATAATTACCGTTCCTGTATTTTTATTAAATTTTTCCTCTTTTGCATTATTAATTTTTTGCTTGATTTTTTAAGAAATTAATCGTGATGTTTTTAGAATTGTAGCTTACTGATTTAGTGCAAGCGTTTTTTTTGCATTACCTAAACTTATCGGAAGTTTAAATTTTCCCTATCCCTAGAATTAGGGATTTTCAGCGCATAGGCTGCTCGGTAATTTTACACAAACGTAAAATGTAAATCCAGCAATGAAAAAAACACTACTATTAACTCTGCTATTTTTTACTACTTATCTAGTAACTCATGCACAACTCAGTAACTTCAATGTTATTGAACCACTTAACGGAACAACCAGACAAGTTCAAGGCTCACAAAACACAGAACTTGAGTTTGTCTGGAATCAATCAGTTTCCAATCCCGCTGCACCTGTTGATTATGAGGTAGTTTTTTCTTTAGCATCAGGATCTTTTACTAACATCTTTTCTTTCCCAGGAGATTTTAATGGAGCAGATACAAGCGTTAGTATTTTGTATTTTCAATTGGATAATTTCCTTAACTCACTCGGATTAAGTGCTTCTCAATTTGTAGACTTACGTTGGACAGTTGAAGCCACAAGTGGTGGTTTGCAACAAGCAGCATCCGATACATTTGCATTAAGATTGGTAAAGGGTAACTTTCCATCGCCAGCGTTTAAGCCAATAGTAACGGGAAATAGAACTAATTCGCAACAAGCTAGAGGGCCAAGTACCAACAATTTTTTTCATAGATCAGCGGCAATATACAAACCAAGTGAGATAGTACCTGTTGTTGGCTCTGATGCTTTTCTTTATGGTTTGGGATATGAAATTTCGAACACTCCAGGCAGTTCAGCAACAGGAAATATTAAAATTTATCTTGCCAATACATCAGACTCAAATTCTTTCGATAGAAGTACCAATTGGAGTACACTAATTTCAACACCCACAGCAATGACTTTGGTTTACGATGGCCCCATTAACATTCCTAATTTTACGAGAGTTGTGCCTGTGGTTTTCGATTTGCCATTTAGATATACTGGTGAGGGAATGTATGTAGCTTTCGAGTTCACTTTAACCAGTTCACTAACCTCTGGAACTATTGGATATTTCTGCACAAGCGTTGGTTTGCCAAATGGGCAGAGAAATGCACAAAGTAATTCTGGTTTCCCAACAGACTTAATTAATTCTTCTAACTTCAGGCCTATTATTCATTTGGGTGTTCCAGCACTTTTAAATGATGTGGAAGTGGCTGGCATTTATGGCATGGGTAAAACCGTAAGTTCTGTAGGCAGCCGCTATCCAATAGGAATTAGATTGAGAAATAACGGATCTTTCCAAATAAATAATTTTCCGGTTACGGTAACAGCTAATGGTGCAAAAACAGCGTTTTTAAATACTCCTATAATCTTACAGCCTTCAACAGATACTATTATTTATGTTCCAGAAATTCAGGGTTTTGAAAATGGTTTATCTGAAATACGTGCAACTGTTGGTTTCGATCAGAATACAGATAACAATTCCAAGCGATTTGTTCAACTTGGCAACAGTAATATAATTTCGCACGCCTCTG
>DAIRTB010000495.1:0-2126 GCA_036804105.1 Bacteroidota bacterium
AGTGCAAATTGTGAACATAAACAATGGCGAACGCTTAGAAACCTATGTGATAAAAGGAGAAAGAGGTTCAGGTCAGGTTTGTTTAAATGGCCCAGCCGCTCGTAAAGTTCAGTTAGGAGATGTACTGATCATTATTTCATACGCTTCGATGACGCAAGAGGAGGCCCGCAAGTTTGAGCCAATTTTAGTATTTCCAAATCAAGACAACAATCTTCTTACCTAGAAAACATGAACAAATGGCTTAAATCCTTTTTGCAGGTAGTATTGCCATTTTCACTAGGTATTTTACTTGTTTGGCTTGTTTTTAAAGACCAAGATTTAAATGAAATTGTTGCCGATCTTAAAACAGCAAATTGGTTTTGGATCTCGATGTCTATAGTTGCAGCTATTCTGGCTAACTATAGTAGGGCAATCCGCTGGAATATGCTAATTTCATCTTTGGGTTACCAACCTTCTACATTTAGAGTTTTTGCGGGAGTTCAAGTTGGATATATTGCCAATTTGGCATTTCCAAGAATGGGCGAGTTAGCACGCTGTTGGGTACTTAAAAAGACAGATCAAATTCCTATAACACAGTTGGTAGGAACAGTTATTGTTGAGCGCACCATCGATTTAGTGACCATGCTTATAGTAATGGGATCAGTTATTTTATTTAACCTTAAATTATTAGGCGGATTGATTACCGATATGCTAAATCAAAAGAATTCGCAAGAAAAAACACCCGGATTTTTAGAATCTTATGGAATTTTTATTGTTTTGGCGCTTTTCATATTTGCAGGAATATTGCTTTTCCTATATAAAAAGCAAATAGGTAGAAGTAAATTCGGAAAAAAAATTATCGTTTTAGCTAAAGGTTTAATAGCTGGTTTTCAAACCATAAAATCAATTAAAAAAGTAAACTGGTTTATTTTCCATTCAATTTTTATTTGGCTGATGTATTTTCTGATGGTTTACTTCTGTATGCTTTCTTTACCTTTTACCTCGCATTTAACCATAAACGATGGCTTTCTTCTGATGGTAGCTGGAGGGTTAGGAATTATTGCCCCCGTTCAAGGAGGAATCGGCGCTTATCATTACATGATTAATGCAACCTTAAACCTAATTGATCCACTAATTGGCGATGCAAAAGGATTATCTTTTGCCACGCTATCTCACGGAATTCAAATGGTAGTAATAATAATTTTAGGTCTTATGGCCTTACTTTTTGTTTTCTTATACAGACCAAAAATTCGGAAAGAAGTAAATGCATAGTTTTCAGGCAATAAAGAACAAAATTTGCAATCTTGAAACAGCTATTTCAGTTATCAAAACATGGAAAGCATCGAAAGAAAAAATAGTTTTTACTAACGGATGCTTTGATATTTTGCATCTTGGCCATGCAGATTACCTCAATAGAGCCGCAGAAAAAGGCGATCGGTTGATAATTGGGTTGAATACGGATAAATCTATTCAACAACTAAAAGGTATAAATAGGCCAATTCAAGATGAAAATGCAAGAGCCTTATTATTGGCATCATTTACTTGTGTAGATCTGATTATTTTTTTTGAGGAGGAAACACCTAGAAAATTGATTGATACCATTATTCCCGATGTTTTAATTAAAGGGAGCGATTACTCAATTAATCAGATAGTTGGAGCGGATACGGTTCTTAAAAATGGAGGTGAAGTTCTAACCATAGACTTTGTAGAAGGTTATAGTACAAGCAAAATTGTTGAACGTATTAAAAATAATACCTAAGATATTTTCTTAATAAACCTCAAATTTTCTTTAAAAAATTTACAAATCAGCTTAATTAGTGTT
Source organism: Bacteroidota bacterium (assembly GCA_036804105.1). Lineage (GTDB taxonomy): Bacteria > Bacteroidota > Bacteroidia > UBA7662 > DAIRTB01 > DAIRTB01. The sequence goes on from DAIRTB010000495.1 coordinate 1,802, forward strand.
ACTTTGAGCCAAATAATTTTTTAATGAAGCATTTTTCATCATTCCTAATACTATTTCTAATTGCATTTTCAGACTTACAAGCTCAGAATATTCCTTCAAATACTAATCAATGGAGATTCGGAAGTTTAGCTGGAATTAACTTAAATGTAAATCCAATTGTAGGTGTTTCCACAAGCAACATGATTACCATTGAGGGCAGTGCATCAATTGCCGATGATGCAGGAAATCTTCTCTTTTATAGTAACGGGCAGGATGTATATAATAGGAACAACGATACATTAATAAATGGTGGCACAACATTAAATGGCTCAATTGTAGCTACTCA
>DAIRTB010000496.1:0-2125 GCA_036804105.1 Bacteroidota bacterium
GGGTTTTTACCAGTATTTTCCAGCCAGAAGTACTGCGTTCGGAACTCAGCTCTGCCGATGTAGCTGTAGGCGCCATCCATTCTGACCTTGGCCGCACACCCATGATTGTTACCGACGATATGGTAAAAGGAATGAAAGCTGGAGCCGTTATTGTGGATGTTAGCATAGATCAGGGCGGTTGCTTCGAAACATCTGAGGTAACTACCCATAAAAAACCTGTTTTCAGTAAGTACGATGTGGTACATTACTGCGTGCCAAACATTCCGAGCCGAGTTTCTAAAACCGCCTCCATAGCTTTAAGCAATGTTTTGGTGCCGCTTTTGCTCCAAGCATCAGAAAATGGTGGTATTGAAGACTTTATGTGGATAGAAAAAGGCTTGAGAGCAGGCGTTTATTGTTACAATGGCAGTTCTACCAACAGATATTTAAGTAGTAAATTCAAAATAAATTTTACCAATCTGGAGTTGCTAGCAGCTGCAAGATTTTAGTTTTATCTAGAAAGTTCGTTGGGTTGGATCTGCATGTCGGCAATCCACAAATTTTACAATTGATTTACAAAAAAGACAAGTGGTTGACTCTATATTTGCCGACCAGTAAATATAAGCAAGATTTGATAATGAAATATATCCTTCTTTTTCTATTAATTGGTCTATCATTTTTCAGTCTCAAAGCACAAGAAATTGATAGTATTACAATTGAGAATGCAATTTTAGACAGCCTTTATATTGAGGAAGTTGAAAATAAACAACCCTCAGATAAGGTGTTGCATGCTGAACCGCTTTACATTGATTTGATTCGAGATTTAGGGGCGAGAAAAGGTGAAAAAGAATGGAATTATGGTGTTGGATTAACTGACAATAATCGTTTCGATGAATATATTGCCTTAGTTGAATATGAATGGGCACCAATAGACCGCTTAGGTTTCGAAGTGGAATTACCCTTTACTTTTTATTACCCTAACTCAAACGGATCTGGTACTCCCCCACCAAGTAGCAAACTAAATGCCCTCAAATTAGCTACCCAGTGGAGCTTTTTTGTTAATGAACAGATTGCTACTTCCATGGCCATTGGGTATCTTCATGAATTTGAACTTAGACCATTTAAAGATTACGGGAAAGAAAACCTTTACAAAGGCAACCTCTACAATCCTTTTTTTGTGGTTGCTAAAAGATGGGGCAAAAATTTCCACACCTTATTGCTAACCGGACCTGAGATAGAACAGGATTTTATTACGCAAACAATTACCACGACCATGTCTATCAATACAAGTTTCCACTATATGATTTCCGGTACCCGAAATTTTATTGGCATTGAGTTTAACAAAGAAGTTGTAAATAACAATTTCGGCATGACCATAAGACCACAAATGCGGGTTAGTGTTGCCGAAAACCTTTTAATTGGTATTGTAACCGGGGTTCCTATTAATAGAACAAATGAGCGTTTTAGCTCTTTCTTGCGGATTATCTACGAGCCATCGCATAGGCATAAATAAGCTTAATGTTTGATATAAAAATGGCTGTCCCTATGGACAGACATAAATTTTTAATTAAGCACAAGTGAATTTTTGAAAAAATCAAGGCGTTAACATCGACGATGTAGTAACAGTCCTAGTACAATCACCGCTGCATGGTGTGCACGTTACCATTCTAGGAAGGCATCCTAAACCAGAAGAACAACTCTTGGTAGTACAAGATGTTGTACCAACGGCATAAAGTCCATCACCTTCAACCACATTAACAGTTAAATTTGAAACATAACCCCCACCTGAAAATCTCAAATAATAACCTGTATTGTCCTCATTGGCTACAAAAACAACAGATGTAAAATTGATATCCAATTGTGAATTTTCATTCAAATTAGATTTAAAATTGGATATAAGTTCCTCAGTAGAAACAGTAAAAACTGGAGTTCCGCCAGAAATCTGGCCAATTAATTGAGCTTCTGCATCTTTTATAAAAAAGATTGCAATAAAAGCCATTACATACTTCAATAATGTAATTTTCATTTTTTGTTTTTTTTAAAAGTGTTTAACATGATTTGAATTCAGTAAATGGATCAATTGCTCATTGTGAAATTAAAAAAAAAAAATGAACTATACAAATTTTATTAAAAAATTTGTAACTAA
>DAIRTB010000497.1:0-2116 GCA_036804105.1 Bacteroidota bacterium
ATGCGTAATAATTTTTAATCCTTTAAAATTAGAGAAGACTTATCTTTTTGAGGATGAGAACGATACCACGCCGAAAACCTTGTATTATAAAACCAAAGAACTGCACATACCTAAAGCCATGTCTTCTTTTGGCCCAGATGGAGGGATAGTTTCCAACACAAGCGATATGCTTACTTTTATCGAAGCCTTCTTTACTGGCAAACTTTTCCCAGCCAAATACTTACCTGAAATGCAAGAATGGAACAATATCTTTTTCCCGATGAAGGCAGGAGTTGGCATTCAAATGTTTAAGTTGCCTTGGATTTTTAATCCTTCTGGCAGCTACTTTATTGGCCATTCAGGTCTTTCTGGCGCATTGGCGTATTACAATCCGAAAGAAAATTTGTATGTTGTTGGTACCGTAAACCAGGTTGCAAACCCAGATCTTTCTTTTCGGGCGATGATAAAATTGTCACAAAAGTTGAAGAGATTCAAGTAGAAACTACCATTTTAAAGACTAGCATAGTTTTAAGGTTCTGCGGTTTCAGAATCTAAGCCATTGGTATGTTTTTTGCTAAAAGGCTTGAAGATAAGATTGAAACAAATTGAGCAAGCTTACTTAAATTTTATTATATTCGTGATATGAGACCATTTTACCTAAATTTCCTTCGAATACGGCAGCTGATGGCCTTTTTATTTCTGCTACCTTTTTACTTTCTTTTTCTTTCGTTAAAGACATCAGTTCCCGTAGAACTTTCCATAACACATATCAGGTCTGAAAAAGGACAGTTTGTAATTGCTATACATAAAGACGCAGACTCCTTCGAAAAAAAGGTGCCCCATCAAAAGTTTGTGGTAAAGAAATCGAACATTAAAAATGGGGTTCAAAAAGTGATAATCCATTTAGAGCCAGGCGTGTATGGTATTTCTCTTTTAGACGATGAAGACAGCGATACCAAAATGAACTACAATTTTATGGGGATGCCCACCGAAGGATTCGGCTTTCCGAATTATTATCACACAGGATATAGCAAACCAACTTTCAACGATTTTAAATTGACTGTGACCTCGAAACCAGGGCAGAATTTTGTGGTGAAGTTGAGGTATATTTGATTTAAATTTCAGAATTTATGTTCAAAAGCAGAGAGATTAGATGGTTTAAAGTTACTGAAGATCAGCAAATAACAAAATGGTTTGAGCAGCATGGAGAAACATTCCAAGGAACAAAACCTAGAACAGACTTTTATCTGCCCTTAGATAAAAAAGATGTTTCCTTGAAGCTCAGAGAAGGCAAAATTGAGATTAAGCATCGTGTAGGCAAACTGGACGAAGGTCAGCTTACCCCAACAACCAAAGGAATATTTGAAAACTGGATAAAATGGAGTTTTAATGCAGATGAGGCTGATAAACTCACGAAAGACATCATCCATAATAAAAAATACGATTGGGTAGAAATTACCAAAACCAGAATTGGCGTTAAAGTTGCTGAAGATCCAACTGGAATTCTTGAAATTCATCCCATAAAAGCATTTATAGATAATGGCTGCCAAATAGAATACACCCTTCTTGAGATGCATGGAAAAACCTTTTACTCGTTTGCACTCGAGTGGTTTGGAAATCAGGAACTTTCATTGCCTCAGAATTTTATCAACGAAATTTTGGGCTCAACTCAATTTACTATAGAAGATTCTATGGGTTATGGAGAGTTTATAATTTGAAAGGTTTGGTTCTGATTTGAGATTAAATGTCAATGGAAAAACATCAACATATTAATTTAGAAGGGTTGATTCAACTCGTTATTAATCAAGAGCCTGAAAGACTCGATTTAGTTAATGCTTAAAAAAATTGCAAAGATGGTTATTGGTCTAGTCGAGGCTGCTATAAATTTATCAATACAAAACAAAAGGACTCAAAATTGCAAATTCAAGAAAGTGTTGTAATAGAGCATGATGATTTAGGTACGATTGTTATTGACATTTTGGAAGATAAAAAAATTGCAGGTCTTGAATTCATTGAATTTTTAGATTATGGCTAAACTCCAAATATTCCCTTAACTACTTGAAGGTGAAAAAGTAATCGAAGAAAAAAATTAAACCATTAAGAAGTGAAGTCTAGTTAAGGGCAAAAGCAAACTAGA
>DAIRTB010000498.1:0-2111 GCA_036804105.1 Bacteroidota bacterium
CGCCATCAATTCTTTTAGATAGTTTTTTATCTTTAGAACAAGAGAAAGCAACAAATGCAGTTGCAATAAGTAGTACGAGTATTCTTTTCATATTTTCCTCTAATTTGTTCAAAGTTAACTTATTTTTTGAATTATTTACCAACTACCGCTTGCACCGCCGCCTCCACTAAATCCGCCGCCAAATCCGCCGAAGCCACCACCTCCGCCTCCGCCGCCGAAACCGCCTCCAAACCCTCCGCCTCCTCCCATTGGGAAGAATATTGGGGGTTGAAATGCTCTTCTGCCGCCTTTTGAGTATGTGAAGCCTCCGCCACCATTATTTCTCGAGAAAATAATGATTAATACAATTATCATTATAATGGCAATCATACCAACTGGAAATTTCTTTTCTTCTTTTAATGCCTCGAAATTGCCAGACAAAAGAGCCATTAATGAATTTGTAGCCTCGTCTATCCCTTGATAATATTTGTTGCTCTTGAAATTTGGTGTTAATTGTGTTTCAATAATTCTTCTGGAATAAGCATCAGTTACATAGGGTTCAGCGCCATAACCAGTGGTAATGTTTACTTTTCTATCACCAATGGAAATAAGTAACAAAACGCCGTTGTTCTCTTTTGATTGGCCAATATTCCATTTGTTGAAAAGTCGAGCACCGAAATCTGCTACTTCATAATCGTTTAAAGATTTTACAATTACAACCGCAATTTGAGTAGAAGTGCTATCGTTGTACGCAACCAATTTTCTTTCCAGCTGATTCTGTTCATCAGAGCTTAAAGTTCCTGTATAATCGGTAATCAGTTTAGGTGGATTTGGTTTTTCAGGGATATTGTCTTGGGCAAACCCAGAGAATCCAAAGAGAATTAAAACAACTAAAAGTATATTTTTCTTCATCCTATTTATCAGGGTTACCAAACGAAATATCATCGGAAAGTTCGTTCTTATCGTTTTCTAAGTAAGGGAAATAGGTTTTTAATGCCTTTCCAGCCATTAAAATACCTTCAACTAGACCTTTGCTAAATTCTTGGGTTTTAAAATGTAAAGTAATTACCTGAATAATTTCCTCCCAAAAACCATCTGCTACAACTTTGTTGATGCCACTATCTGCAATAACCGCAAACTTATGATCTACCACAGCTAAGTAGAAGAGCACGCCATTGTGCTTTTCGGTTTTGTGCATTTTAAGCGATGTAAAAACTTCCGCAGCTCTTACCATAGGGTCTTTTCTACAAAAATCCTCCAGGTGAAGTCTAATTTCACCGGAGGTTTTTTGTTCTGCCCTTGCAATTGCAGCCAGAATTTCTTGCTGTTCTGCAGCAGAGAAGAGGTTTTTGGCTTTAGTTTCGGCCATTAAAATGTAACTTTTGGAGCTTTATCAGAACCTTCGTCGGCTTTGAAATATGGTTTCTCGCTGAATCCAAACATTCCAGAAAAAATGTTATTAGGAAACTTTTGGATGTAGGTATTGTAATCTCTCGTTACATCGTTGTAGTTTCTGCGCTCTACGTTAATTCTATTTTCTGTTCCTTCTAATTGCGATTGCAACTCTAAAAAGTTTTGATTTGCTTTTAAATCTGGGTATTTTTCTACAACAACCAATAAACGAGACAAAGCTCCTGAAACCTGACTCTGAGCTGCCTGAAATTTCTCTAATGCTGCGGCATCTAAATTGGTCGGATCTATGTTAATTCCAGTAGCTTTGGCTCTAGCTTCGGTAACTTCTACTAAAGTAGATTTTTCGAAATCGGCATAACCTTTTACCGTATTTACTAAGTTTGGTATTAGGTCTGCTCTACGTTGGTAAGCGCCTTCTACATTACTCCATTGAGAAACAACGGCTTCTCTTTTCGAAACCATGCTGTTGTAACCGCAGCTGCTGAATAAAAAGGGTGTGAAAAGGATGATTAACATCCAAAGTGATTTTCTTGCTTTCATTTGTTTGATTTTTGTTATTTAAAAGACCTTTATTCAGTCTCTCACCTAAAGCTCTAAAGTTATAAAAAGAGTTCCAATTTCTGGTGCTTTGGTTGGCTGTTGTTCAATATTTAGCAAAATCTTTTTTAATGATGCATTTTTGTGCTTATGGAAAATCAGGTAGAATCTTTCAATAATTA
>DAIRTB010000499.1:0-1217 GCA_036804105.1 Bacteroidota bacterium
TTCCATTTCTATTCCAATCTACAAAAATCTTAACTATTGCTGGGTAATGAATATTTGAACACGAACCCTGTTTAATTCTGAAACTATAATTACTTCCCCTTTCAAGAATTGGAGGAGGAATCTGATAATAACTTGTGTAAGATTGACAAGTACTCGAAGCAGAACCAGTAGTAATACTTTCGAAAAAGAAAGAATCAATTTTAGTATCACCAATCTGAACAGCTTGCGAAGGACAGTATGTTAAACTGGAATTTATATAATTAGCTCGCTCAAGGGAATCAGTACCAGATGGATTACTCACCACCAATTTAATTGAATATGTGCCAGGGTTAAAGAATCGAATTGTTGGATTTTGAGAGTTTGCAGTTGAGCCATTTAAAAATTGAACCGTATTTGGAGTAATTGTCCAATGCCAATTGCTTGGATAATTTATGGAAGAATCTACCATCAATACACCCACTGAAGTGCCCACATTGGTATTTGCTGTGCCAAAATTAGCAATAGGAGCCAAAGGGTTTTGTACAAAGACATTTGTTGTGACACTGGTTGTGCATGTAATACTTTGAATAATATTGGTAATAAATGTTTGATTTCCCGCCACCAAAACCGGATTAGATGTTGTGGGATTACCAACATTTAACCCTCCACTACCAGGATTAACCCATGCACAAATAGGAACAACTGAAGAAAATAAGTTACTATTATAAGAACCTAAATTCTGAATTGAGTTCATGTTAGATAAAATCCAGTTGACAGGCGAATTTTCATCTCTGAGGGTAAGGAAAATTCCAGATGAAGATCCAATGGTATTGATACTTCCAGTAAAATCTGATGCGCTCACGTTACTATTACTAGGAAAAACAAATCCATTTATTGCAATTGCATCGATTACATTTCCCGAGGTATCATAAATAACAAATCCAGAAAAACTAGCTGAATCTAAAGCATTGTTTACCCCACCAGAATTAAAATATCTTTGAACGATGTTGTTGTTTCCAGTGCCAATATGCAATACCAAGGTTCCGTTAGCTGGAATTATGGCATCATCTGTAAATTGGTAAATGCGAGCCCCTACTCCAAAAACTTGAAATTGATAGTTTTCTAAAGAAACTGCTTGATTACTTAAATTAGAAATCTCGATAAAATCTTGAGCGTTGCTTCCAATATAGGTTGGATATGGATTCGATGCGCCTACTCCATTCTTATTAAGAACCAAT
>DAIRTB010000499.1:1227-2093 GCA_036804105.1 Bacteroidota bacterium
GTTAATAATACGATGTCGACTTGATTTGTAGCCATTAGCCAAAGCAAATTGTTGACTCTCATTTACCAATTCGGTAAATTTTATTGGAGAAAATGCGGGATCGTTTGGAGACTTCGCAATTAAATTCACACTATTACCAAAATTAATGGTATCTGGAGTTGCAATAGTTTGATAACTATATCTTAAACGCTCAGTTCTTAAAGTGTCGTTAAGTTTATTTACATCAACAACTGATTCTGCAAATGCGGTAAATTGATAATTACCAGGAGCTTGCATATTGAAAGTGCTATTAAATACAAATGTTTGAACGGCTCCTGTTGCCAAAATACCCACATTTAAATTCTCACTAATATTGATGTTTGGGCCATTGGGAGGTAATATTGATGCCCTTAATATAACTGGAGTGCTGGCAAAATTTATCGCAGTACCATTATTTCTAACCCTCAGAGCGAAAATTTGGTTTGCTGTATAGCATCCATTATAAGCTGGAGTATCAATAGAAACTAATTCAATATCAGGGCCTATTGATGTACCAAAAGCAAAATATTGCCCATTATTTAAGTTAATGCCATTTGTTTCTCTTACACCACTAGTACCTAAAAGACCTGAACCTTGAGGAGAACTTATGGAACCCCAAACACCAGTATCCGTTAAAGATTGTGCAATTCTTAGCGTATTATTCGTACCAATGTACAATGAATCGTCTAAGCCATAAGTTAGCCTTACTCTACCCCCAATTGGAAAATTAGTAGATTGAACAAAGTAAGAACGTTTACCGTATACTTGAGTAAGTGGTGCGTTAAACAAGCCAGATGGTGCATTGGTAATTTTAACGGATGCTGAAATACTTTGTCCGTTGGTGTTTA
>DAIRTB010000500.1:0-2054 GCA_036804105.1 Bacteroidota bacterium
TAAGTTGGTGTAATCTATTGGGGCTGTTCCGTATAAATATTTGGCAAAAAAGTCCCGAAGAGAGCCTCCAGCTGCCTCTTCAATGGTTTTTAACAAGGTTTCTTCAGAAAATCCTTTGCTTGGATTTTGCAGATAATCTTGCCACAATTTCCTCAAAACATCGTCCATAGATTTGGTATTGTTGCTCATGCTTCTAATTTGAATGTCGAGCAGCGCAGCCACCACAGAACCTTTGGTGTAATACGAAACCGATACATTTCTGGAGTTTTCGTTGTTGAGGTAAAATTTAATCCAAGCTTCAAGACTCGATTCAGCTAAAGATTGGTAAGCATCGCCTGGGTTGTTGAGTGCCACGTTTAAGCTGCCACCAATTCTACTAAGAAATTCTTCTTGAGTATCGTAACCCGCTCTGAATGGAATCAGTTTGTCGTAGTACGAGGTCAATCCTTCAGAAAACCAAAGCATTCGAGTATAATTTTCCTTGCTGTAATCGAATGGACCTAGCGTTTCCGGACGAATACGCTTCACGTTCCACAAATGGAAATACTCATGTGCTAAAAGTCGAAGTAATCCTCTATAGGTTTTCTCATCGGAATATGCGTTTAGTCCGGCTTGAAGCGTGGTTGAGTTGAGGTGCTCCAGTCCGCCACTGCCATTATTCATGTGGTGGATAATAATGGTGTAATCTTTACATGGATGCGCTCCAGGAAAAATAGCTTTGGTGGTTTCAATAATCTTGGTGAAATCTTCAACAACCTTAGATTCTTTGTATTTAACATCTCCGTAAATGGCTACGTGATGCGCAATTCCAGCAGCTTGGAAAGTGAAGGTTTTGTGGTTACCAATTTCAATTGGGCAATCAACTAAGAAATCGTAATCAGTAGCGCTGAAGGTGAAGGCTTTTTCATCTACTTTGGTTAAACCAGTAGTCACTTTTTTCCAGCTCGAATGCGGAACAACCTTTAAATCCTGTGGAACATCTAATTTTCCATCAACATACATAAAAACACTTGTGCCATTTAGATACGCATGGTTTTGATCTATATAACTGGTTCTAACTGTAAGTTCGAAGCCATAAACTTGGTAGTTTACCGTAAATTTTGTGGCATTATTGGTATAAACTCTCCAGGTTTCCTTGGCAATTTTCTCAAATTTTAAATTTCCCTCTGGTTCGAAACTATCTACGTTTCTGGAGAACTCTCTTATCATGTAAGATCCTGGTGCCCAAGTTGGTAGGCGTAAATCTACGTATGGAGCAACTACATCTGATACTTCCATTTTTACTGAAACGTAATGCGTCTCTGGATTTGGGAAGTCAAGCTGGAAAAACACTCGCTGTGCAGCTGCCATTTTTGTAAGGATGATGAGGGCAGCGAAAGCGATACTAACATTTTTTAGGATATGATTTTTGAATTGCATAAATCTTGGCATAGTTATTTCTTTAGCCGAAGATGTAAAATAATTCCTGTAAGTGTAGGGGTTTTGGTACAACAGGTTGTCTAAATATAAAAATTTATGAAAATTCTTCTTTTTTTAACTGCATTTTTTTGGACGAGCAGTGCGGTTGCGCAGGTTACCATAGGACCTAGAGTTGGAATGTCTCTAAACGATTTCCAAACAAGTATGGGAGAAAATCAAGTTACGGGCTCGTTTGCTTCGAAGGGATTTAACTTCGGACTTTTCGGAAGAGCTTTGATTGATAATTTCGTTTTTCAGCCAGAAGCTTATTATAATTCTCGGATGGTAAATGTTACAATTGCTGGCATTGGTGGTGCACCTAGTTTCGATGCAAATGTGCGAGTTAATCAACTTGATATTCCAGTTCTTTTTGGTTGGGCTGCTGTTAACAGGAAGCGCTTTAATATGCGTTTTGTTGGCGGTCCAGTAGCCAGTTTAAACATAAAACCATCGGCTTCTAGTGCAAGCTTATTGCCCAAAGACTATCAATATGATGATCGGAATATCGGTTTCCAAACGGGAATGGGCATGGATATTGGCAATGTAACACTAGATTTCAGGTACGAAGGCAGCTTAAGCAGAATGGGTGTTGGCCT
>DAIRTB010000501.1:0-2047 GCA_036804105.1 Bacteroidota bacterium
AAATACCAACATAAGTTCAAGTATATTTTGGTGGATGAGTATCAGGATACCAATCATGCGCAGTACAGCATTCTGAAATTATTGGCTGCCATTAACGAAAACATCTGTGTTGTGGGCGACGATGCTCAGAGCATTTACTCCTTCCGTGGTGCTAGCATTCTCAACATCCTCAATTTCGAAAAAGATTATCCTGATTGTAAGACTTTCAAGTTAGAGCAGAACTACCGTTCTACGCAGACCATTGTGAATGCAGCTGCTGCCATCATCGAAAAAAATAAACAACAATTGCCTAAGAAAATCTGGACAGACAATCAGTTAGGTGAAAAAATAAAGGTTTTCAGAGCCCAATCTGATAACGATGAAGGGCGACTTATTGCCTCCAGCATTTTCGAAGAGAAGATGAAAAACCAGTTGCACAACAAAGATTTTGCCATTTTGTACCGAACCAATGCGCAATCTAGAAGCATGGAAGAAGCGTTGAGGAAAATGAACATCCCCTACCGGATTTATGGCGGGCTTTCATTCTACCAACGCAAGGAGATTAAAGATGTAATTGCCTATCTCCGTTTGGTGGTTAACCCAAGCGATGAGGAAGCTTTTAAAAGAGTAATTAACTACCCCACTCGTGGAATCGGCACGAAAAGTATTGAGAAACTCATTGTTTTAGCCGAAGATTATGGACTAACCCTTTGGGAAGCAGCAGAAAAAGCGCCCCAAATTGGTTTCGGAAGTGGAGCAAGTAGGTTTGTAGATTTTACTACCATGATTAAAAGCTTCCAAGCTTTGCAGCATACCGAAAATGCGCACGACCTAACTCGGAAAGTGATTAAGCATACCGGAATTTCTCAAGAATTGTATTCAGACAAAACGGTAGAAGGCGTAAGTCGTCAGCAAAACTTGGAAGAATTACTGAACGGTATTAAAGAATTTACCGAGAATAAAGATGCCGAAGATGTATCGCTTGGCACGTTTTTGCAAGATGTATCGCTCATGACCAACGCAGATAAAGACGATGGCAATGCCGATAAAGTTACCATGATGACCATCCATGCTGCCAAAGGATTGGAATTTCCTTTTGTATATGTTGTTGGTTTAGAGGAGAATCTTTTCCCATCGATGCAGGCATCTAGCACCCGAGAAGATTTAGAGGAAGAGCGCAGATTGTTCTACGTAGCCATGACACGAGCTGAAAAACGTTTGCAACTCAGTTTCGCATCATCCAGATTTAAGAACGGTGTTTTGAATCAAAGTGAACCCAGCAGATTTTTGTTCGAAATTGGGGGCGATTTCTTGAAAATGGACAGCGGAAAGCAGCAACCACTGCATAAGGTTGGTTACGACGATGAGACCATGATTGGTGCCAACATGAGTAGAAATAGTCGCCTGCAATCCACTCAAAGAGCTTTGCAACAACGCAAACCGATGCCCATATCGCCACAAGAAGCTAAAAACTTTGTGCCAGACGACTTTAAATCGTTTAAAACAGGTATGTTTGTGGAACATCAACGTTTTGGCGTTGGTAAGATTACGCTAATGGAGGGCAACTACCCTGACCTAAAAGCACATATAGATTTTAAAGAATTTGGAGAAAAACAACTAATTCTCAAATTTGCACGTTTAAAAATACATCAACCTGGTTCTTAGTTTAAATGACCTACAAAAATTACAATACCTCCAGGCCGCAAATGGTAATTCCAGAGTACGGCAGAAGTATCCACATGATGGTGGAGCACGCAAAAACATTAACAAACAAAATAGACCGAAATAGGGCTGCTAATACCATAATCGATGTTATGGGTCAGCTAAACCCACATTTAAGAGATGTAGACGATTTCAGACACAAGCTCTGGGACCATCTTTTTCTTATTGCCGATTACGATTTGGATGTTGATTCGCCCTACCCTATTCCAACAAAACCTGAAGGAAAAAAAGCGGTAGATCGATTGATGTATCCAGCCAATAAAATCAGAATTAAGCATTACGGAATCGTAATGGAGCGCATGTTGGGCGAAGCTGCCGAAATGGAAGAAGGCGAACAGAAAAAACG
>DAIRTB010000502.1:0-2036 GCA_036804105.1 Bacteroidota bacterium
GCATCTTGCGCAAAAATGAAGGAATCGATTACGATATTTCTATCCACAAACATCGCCAATTCTGAAGGTTTAATACTCCTAGAAGAATTGGCAATATCTGCATTTCCATTAAGGAGCGATGCGATGCCTAATCCAGAGCCACCGCCCGAAATAGAAATTACAATTTCAGCGTTTTCATCGTAAAAATGCTCTGCCAGGGAAACTGCTAAGTTAACTTCTGTATCTGAACCTTTTATTTTAATGGTATCGCTATCAGTAGCACATGCAGTTGCTGCTAAAAGGAGAATTGAAAATAGCCATTTCACTCAGTAAAAGTACAAGGCTTATATTATGCTAAGGTTAAGGTTTAGAAGTTGAATTCCTCTAAAAAGACCCTGAATGAAAATCCTAAAATTGGGTTGGAATTTTATTTCTTATAATCTTCTACTTGCAAAATTTCCTCGCAAAAATTGTATTCATGTTGCTGATTACTAGATACAATGATGGTTCGGGTTTGAGCGTAATCTTCCACCAGTTTGTGGTACCAGTCAATGCCCTTTAAGTCTAGGTTTGTAGTAGGTTCGTCTAGCAAGAGCAAAGGTACATCGACCAAAAAAGTAGCGACAAGTTTTACCCGTTGGCGCATACCGGAACTGAATAAGCGCAATTCTTTGTTTACCGATTTTTGTAAATTGAGAAGAGTAGGGATATCATCAATAGAAACTCCGTGTATTGGTTTTTTTAGTGAGAAATGAAACTCGAGAAATTCTTTTAAGGTAAATTCACCAGGAAGTTCAACGGCTGGGCTGCACAAACTTAAACTTCTGAAAATGATGCTTGAATCGATTGGTTTTGAATCCTTACCCAAATATGCAAGAGTTCCTTCCGATAAACTTAATTGCCCACTTAAACATAGCATGAGCGTTGATTTACCTGAACCATTCGCTCCAGTTATAGCATAATGTTTCCCTGCTAAGAATTCGTAATCAATGTTTCTGAAAATCCACTCTCTATTGAAACGTCTTCCGGCTTTATGGAGTGTTATTGTCATTTCTAGATCCGTAGCCTTTCATAATTCCTCTACCAGAATCTCTTATGAATGACAGTATTTCATCACGTTCAACTGAGGCAATCATTTCTGTTTCAATCAATTCTAATGCGGAAGTATTATTGAATCCTTTTAAGAAAAGCAATCTGTAAATTTCCTGAATCTCTCTTATTTTTTCTGTTGAATAACCTCTGCGTCTTAAACCAACTGAGTTAATTCCTGCATAAGAAAGTGGATCTCTCCCAGCTTTTACAAATGGTGGTACATCTTTTCTAACCAAAGATCCACCTGAAACCATAGAATGATCGCCAATACAAACGAATTGATGCACTGCACTTAATCCGCCAATAATAGCATGTTTTCCGATGGTCACATGTCCGCCAAGATTAACTGAATTCGCAAGAATGCAGTGGTCTCCAACCTCGCAATCGTGCGCAATATGCACATAAGCCATCAACAAAACATTGTTTCCAACTTTGGTCATGCCCCTGTCGTTGGTGCCTTTATTAACGGTAACACATTCTCTAACAGTAGTATTATTACCTATTATCGCAAGAGTATCTTCACCACCATATTTAAGATCTTGAGGAATGGCGGAGATTACAGCTCCAGGAAAAATTCTACAATTTTTGCCAATTCTAGCTCCTTCCATTATGGTTACGTTAGAACCAATCCAAGTGCCTTCTTCAATTACCACATTTTTATAGATGGTTGAAAAGGGTTCAATTACTACATTTTGTGCAATTTTCGCTTCTGGATGTATATAAGCAAGCGGTTGGTTCATACTTAGGATTTTTTTACGAGTTGTGCCATTAATTCTGCCTCTGTTACAAGTTTCTCTCCAACATAGGCCATGCCCTTCATGTGGCAAATACCACGCCTAATTGGTGAAATTAACTCTAATCTGAAAATTAAAGTATCACCAGGCAAAACTTTGTCTTTAAACTTTACGGCATCAATTTTAATAAAATAAGTCCAATAATTACTTGGATCGTCCATTAGCGATAAG
>DAIRTB010000503.1:0-2035 GCA_036804105.1 Bacteroidota bacterium
ACTAAATTTTTGTACAGCAACTTATTGCTTTTTAGGATTTTGAAATCCGAACTTTTAATTAGCAGGAGCATTATCCCCAACAAAAAATAAGAAATCGGTTGATTTTTGCCAATATTTTCTAAAATGCATCTTTATTTCAGATCTTACGTTTGTATTACCAAATGAAAATGCCGACACTTAAAACTTCGTTGCTACTAATTACAGCAATTTTTTTTACTTCAATCACTTTTGGTCAGAATCAGAAAGCTGCCGATTTATATAAAAAAGGTCAGATTTATGTAGGTAAACGAGATCTAAAAAACGCAATTGAAAGTTATAAGAAAGCCGCAAAAGCAGATCCTACCTTTGCCCGTCCTCTTTTTTCAATTGCAGACATTTACCAAAAAAATGGTGAAACAATTTTGGCAAGTTTCTACTACCAAAAAGGTTGGCAGATCGATAGTGTTTCGCTGCCTTTTACCTATTTTTTGGCTTCAAAAATTTACCTTCAACAACCTAATTACGATTCTGCTTATTACTGCCTAAACAGATTTTTGGTTTTGAATGATGGTAAGATTAGCAAAATTGCAAGTGAGGCTAAAAGAAGCCTAGTAAATGCAGATTTTGCACGAGTGGCCATTAAAAATCCTGTAACTTTTGTACCCGAAAATCTGGGCGCTAATATAAACACTCGAGTAGACGAGTACCTACCTGCTTCGACTGCCGATGGTAAAACACTTATTTTTACCAGAAGACTGCCCTCAGGAGAAGATTTCTATCTAACTTCTTGGGATGGAAATGCGTGGACCGAAGCAGAGCCTTTACCTTTTCCAGTTAACACCGATGAAAACGAAGGCGCCCACTGTGTCTCGCCCGATGGCATGTCTTTATTCTTCACAGCTTGTAACCGATTAAATGGTTTTGGAAGTTGTGACATTTATTATACCGAGCGAATTGGAATTAACTGGTCTGAACCCGAAAACTTAGGTTCGAAAATCAATTCGCCGCACTGGGAATCTCAGCCCACCGTTTCTGCCGATGGAAATACCCTCATATTTGCCTCAACTAGGCCAGGAGGCAAGGGAGGTTCAGATTTATATATTTCCATAAGAGATACCAGCGGCAACTGGAGCGAACCTAAGAATATGGAAGAACCCATCAACACCATGTATGAAGACATTTCACCATTTCTTCATCCAGATGGAAAAACATTGTATTTCGGTTCGGCAGGCCACCCAGGTTTTGGTGGGGTAGATATTTTTAGAAGTGTTTTGGGGGAAGATAAAAAGTGGTCTAAACCAGAAAATATTGGTTGGCCAATCAATACGCCTTCCGACGAAAATACGCTTTCAGTTAGTTTAGATGGCGAAACTGGCTATTTTTCTTCCAACAGCAAGGCAAATGGTTTTGGGAAGTTCGATATTTATTCTTTTAAATTACCCATAAATATTCGTCCAGCTAAATCAACTTACCTAAGTGCCAAAGTTGTGGATGAAGAATTGTTGGTTCCTCTGAGTTCGTCAATAGAATTAATCCACTTAAAAAATAACGAAATCGTTTATAAAGGAAAAAGTAAAGGATTGGAGAATAGTTTTCTTATTTGCATTGAAGTGGGTCAGAATTATGCTTTAAACGTCTCAGCTCCAGGTTATTTATTTTATTCTGCCAATGTAAATGCCGATTCTTCAAGTGCAGAGATCTTTGAGAAAGTTGTAAAACTCAAAAAGATTAAAGCGGGCAATACCTTGGTGCTTCAGAATATATTTTTCGAAATAAATGCTGCAAATCTAAGAGCGGAATCTAAACCCGAAATGAATAAATTGGTGGCATTACTTCAAGCCAATCCAGATCTTAAAATGCTAATTAAAGGCCATACAGATGCTAGTGGAGAACCGGCCTTTAACCTAAATTTATCAACCCAAAGAGCAAAAGCAGTGATGGAATACTTAGTTAAAGCTGGTATTGCAGGTAATAGGCTGAGCTACAAAGGGTTTGGTTCTTCAGAACCTATAGCCGAAAATACTTCAGAAGCAGGCAAGGCAAAAAATAGAAGAAC
>DAIRTB010000504.1:0-1644 GCA_036804105.1 Bacteroidota bacterium
TTATGGGAGAAAGAAATCTGGAATACTTGGTAAAGCTCGCCAAAAAATCTATGGCCACATCTGGAAATTACCGGAATTTCTACATGAAAGATGGAAAAAAATATGCGCACGAAATTAATCCCAAAACTGGATATCCAGTGGAACATAATTTGCTGAGCGCCACGGTTTTGGCAAACGATTGTATTACTGCCGATGCTTGGGCTACTGCATTTATGATTCTTGGAACAGAGGCATCAATTGAATATCTAGAAAGTCAGAAAGAACTAAGTGCAATTCTGATTTTCAGCAATAGTAAAGGTGAAATGGAAACGTATTTCACACCAGGAGTTGAAGAAATGCTAACGGATTAATTAAAGACCCTTGGTAGCAGGACACTCGGCCTTATATCTGTTCGGACAGGTTTCGCAATCTACGCCTTTTGCGGCCAAAAGCGGATTATGGCTGGAGCAAGTTCCTCTAAACTCACCATTTTTTACAAACAATAAACGAACGGCAATCATTGCGAAAGCCGCCAACATAAAAGCAAGCGTAATTAAGATTATTTTTAGCATGAGCGTAAAATTGCTGCAAAATTAACATCAAAAAACCACAAAAGGGTTCAACATTATGGAAACAGACCAAAGATTAATTGCTTTTAACCGATTACTCACCATTATGGATGAGCTACGTGCACAGTGCCCTTGGGACATGAAACAAACCATGGAAACCCTAAGGCCGCTTACCATTGAAGAAATGTATGAGCTGGCAGATGCCATTCTAGAAAAAGACAATAACGAAATTAAAAAGGAACTGGGCGATGTGATGCTGCACTTGGTTTTTTACGCAAAAATTGCCTCAGAAATCAATGCCTTCGATATTTCCGATGTGCTTAACTCGGTTTGCGAAAAACTGATTCACCGGCACCCACACATTTATGGCGACGTAAAAGTTAAAGACGAGCAGGAGGTTAAACAAAACTGGGAAAAATTAAAGCTGAAAGAAGGCAAAAAATCAGTTTTAGAAGGTGTTCCGAAATCTTTACCTGCTTTAGTAAAAGCCATCAGAATTCAAGAAAAAGCACGACAAACTGGTTTCGATTGGGATAACAAACAACAAGTTTGGGATAAGGTGAACGAAGAATTAGCCGAGTTCTCGGAAGAATTCTTGAACAAACCTGAAAGCGAAATCGATGCAGAAAAAGTAGAAGCAGAATTTGGCGATTTGATGTTCTCGCTAATCAATTTCGCAAGGTTTCTGAACATAAATCCAGAAAACGCCTTAGAGAAAACCAACAAGAAATTCATCTACCGTTTTCAATATTTAGAGCAAAAAGCAGGCATCCAAGGCAAAAAATTGGAAGATATGACCTTAGCAGAAATGGAAACTTTCTGGCAGGAGGCTAAATCTAGGTGATGATTGATGATGTAGTAATTGATGTGATGATGTAATGATGTGATGATGTGATGATGTGATAATTATTTGATTAAGAAGGCCTTAATCATCAGCTTCCAGTCTTTATTGTCGTTAATGTCCTTAAAGTTCCTTTCTAAGATGGTACATTTTTAAGAACAATTACCTAGCCTAATTAAAACACCTTTTATGAAACTAGAAGAATACCCCAAATACCATAACTTAAAATTTACTAGAATAAAAATATTAGGTTTT
>DAIRTB010000504.1:1654-2035 GCA_036804105.1 Bacteroidota bacterium
GCCAATTCTTGCAATTTTATTAATTCTTTTTGGTCAGCCCACAACTATTGGTTTATTTATTTGCGCAATACTTTTATACCCAGAAGGCAGGAAGGTATCAATCCTTTCTAAAGCCAACGTGCTTGATTATAAGTTAAATGATAGCTCCATTAAACTCTACTTTCAGCATACCAGTAAAGATCCCATTACATATCCATTAGATTCACTTACGTTTCACAAAATAGAGGGTGAGGATATTCTTCTTTTAGCACAAAACAGCGACAATGAAATTATTGGAATAATAAATTCTAAGTTTGCTTTAAAAATGAACTTAGGCGATTTTGTTGAAAAGCCAGAAATTTTTCTAAACACTTATTCATTAACTAATTTAAAGGTTTGATT
>DAIRTB010000505.1:0-2034 GCA_036804105.1 Bacteroidota bacterium
TAATAATGTTGCGCAAACTGGGCGGAATCTTAACCCCATCGGGAACAGAAAAGGCCAATCCATGTGCTTGGTTTGGGCCATGATACGGATCTTGGCCTAGAATAATCACTTTTAAATTGGAATAAGAACAGAGCTCAAATGCTTTCAACCAATTGTTTGGATGGGGCAGGAGGGTTGCTCCAGCTAAATGCCTATCATCTAAAAAGGAAAATAATTTTTCTAGGGATGATTTTTCTGCTGCTGCCTTAAGAATCTCCTTCCAAGCCGAATCTTGTATGTTTTCTAAAGCAGACGCTAACACGATTGGAAATTTAGAAAGGTGCTTCGCCCGGATTATCGTTCATTTTTGAGCCGAATGTTAAGGTCTGTGGTTTGAAATTATCTAAACCTGCTTCCTTAAACGAGAAATGGTCATGCTCTAAATTGGTAAATCTAGCGAACTTATCTTCGAATCTTAAATCGACGTCTGCTACCTGACCGCTTCTGTGCTTTGCAATAATAATTGTGGCAATTCCTTTAAGCGAGTTTCCGTCGCTATCCTGATCAATTTTATAATATTCCGGTCGGTAGATAAACATTACCATGTCGGCATCCTGTTCAATGGAACCCGATTCACGAAGGTCGGAAAGCATTGGTCGCTTATCGCCGCCTCTACTTTCTACCGCCCTGCTGAGCTGCGAAAGTGCGATAACTGGAATGTCTAATTCCTTCGAAATACCTTTCAATGCTCTAGAGATTTGTGCAATTTCCTGCTCCCGGTTTCCATTTTTATCGCCCGATCCAGACATCAATTGTAGGTAATCAATCACCACCATATCTATCTGATGCTGAGCTTTTAATCGGCGGCACTTCGCTCGAAGGTCGAAGATAGAAATGCCAGCAGTATCGTCTATAAAAATTGGTGCTTGTTCTAATTTAGCAATCTTAGTGGTAAGCTGTTGCCATTCGTGTGGCTCAAGATTTCCCTTCTTCAATTTCTCACCAGGGATTTCAGTTTCAGCAGAAATTAATCTGTTTACCAACTCAATACTCGACATCTCCAAAGAGAAAATAGCTACTCGTTTCTTGTAAGTTACCGCCGCATTTCTCGCTAACGACAATACGAAAGCCGTTTTTCCCATTGCAGGTCTTGCTGCTAAAACTACGAAAGTTGCCTTCTGCCAACCTGCGGTAACTCTATCTAATTCTATAAATCCGCTCGGAACACCGCTCACACCATCAGAATCTTTGATCGATTCAATCTGCTTAATGGCCATGTGAATAAGGGTATTCATATCTTCAACCCCACGTTTTATATTGCCCTCTGCAACCTTGAAAAGCTCAGATTCTGTGCGATCAAGAAGGTCGAAAACATCTGTAGTTGGGTCGTAACCTTCGGTAATGGTTTCTGCAGAAATGCGAATCAACTCACGGAGAATGTATTTTTCGGTGATTAAACGAGCATGGTTCTCAACGTGAGCCGACGATGCCACCTTCGAAGTGAGCTCCATAATGTAAAAAGCGCCGCCAACGGTTTCCAAATCGCCAGATTTGCGAAGCTGATTGGTAACTGTTATTAAGTCGATGGGCTGTGAATCGCTGAAGAGATCTTGGATGGCTTTGTAGATGAGTTTATGCGCTTCCACATAAAATGCATCCGGCTTTAGCACCTCAATAACTTTGGTAAGAGCATCCTTTTCAATCATCAAAGCACCCAAAACCGCTTCTTCCACATCACGTACTTGCGGTGGAAGTTTCCCAATTTGGTTTTCTAATCCTAAAGTTGGTTTTACCTTAGTTCTGGTTGCATTGATCAATCGCTTTTCCATAGCCTACAAAAATACAATGCTTTGAGGGTAGCATTTTAGTTAATTTGAATGAACTTGAAATTTTTATTCTTGTATATCTAGGCTATTGATTTTCAAAAAGCTAGATTTTGAACTTCTATTTTGAAGAGAGATGATGTTAAAAATGTCCAAAAAAGTGGAATCGACACCTTATTTATACACAATTGGAGTTTAATTGCAGCGTGGTTCAAATAATGGTTAAGATATT
>DAIRTB010000506.1:0-2033 GCA_036804105.1 Bacteroidota bacterium
AGGAGCAGATTTCAAGAAAACTACTTATTTAGAACTGGGTAAAAAAGAAACAGAAGATCAGATTGCAGCAGCCAAGTATTTCAGCACCTTGGGATATGTAGATGCCAGCAGAATTGGTATTTTCGGATGGAGTTACGGTGGATATATGACGAGCTTAGCCATTACCAAAGGCGCAGATGTTTTCAAAGCTGCCATTGCAGTTGCTCCGGTAATCAACTGGCGCTACTACGATTCCATTTATACTGAGCGTTACATGCGCACGCCACAAGAAAATGCTGATGGTTATGATTCAAACTCGCCATCGAGCCATGCAACCAAGTTAAAAGGAAACTACTTGCTTATCCACGGCACTGCCGATGATAACGTGCATTTCCAGAATGCGATGGTTATGGCCAAAGAATTGGTGAAAGCCAATAAGCAATTCGACTTTATGGCGTATCCGGACAAGAACCATAGCATTGCTGGTGGTGCAACGAGATTGCAGTTATACACCAAGATGTCTAACTTTTTATTCGATAATCTATAAAAATTCATACTTTCGGAAATTAAACTTTAAATAAACAACGTGGAAACAGCTGAAATTACTACTGCAGAGGCAAAACGCAAACACCCGCCAGGGCTTTATCTATTATTTTTCACAGAAATGTGGGAACGATTTAGTTACTATGGTATGCGAGGATTACTTACGCTCTATTTATCTAAAACTGCTATGGAAGGCGGTTTAGGTTTCGATAAAGCAGATGCATCGCTTATTTATGGCTGGTTTACAGGTTTTGTATATCTAACCCCGATTATTGGTGGTTGGATTGCAGATAAATATATTGGTCAACGTAGGGCCATTCTAATTGGTGGTGTAACCATGATGTTGGGGCAGTTTTCTTTAGCTTACGGAGCCTCTATTGGAGAATCTGCAATTGCTTTTACCTATTTAGGATTATTAATGCTCATTATAGGTAATGGGTTCTTTAAGCCTAATATATCTACTTTAGTAGGAGAGCTTTACGTCCAGGGTGATCCAAGAAGAGATTCGGCATTTACCATTTTCTACATGGGGATAAATGTTGGCGCATTCTTAGCTCCATTAGTTTGTGGATTTCTTGCAGAAGATTATTTCGCAACCAAAGGAATTGATGGTGAAGGCAAAGAAACTATTATCAGATATGCGTTTCAATACGGCTTTTTAGCCGCTGGTATCGGTATGATGTTGGGCCAAATTGTGTTTAATGGCTTAGCTACCAAATACTTAGGAGCGATTGGAAAAAGTCCAAAAGTTCCCGAAGTTTCTGAAGATGGGTTGAAAGTACCTTTAACTGATAAAGAAAGAGATCGCATGTCGGTAATATTTGTAATTACCGTTTTTGTTACTTTCTTTTGGGCTGGTTTTGAACAAGCTGGTAGTTCATTAACGCTATACACAGATTCCTACATTGATAGAGAAGTTTTTGGTTGGACAATTCCAACAAGCTGGTTTCAATCGGTTAATCCCTTATTTATTGTTGCTTTAGGGCCTATTGTTGCTGCAATTTGGTTTAGACTAGCAAAAAAAGGAAAAGATTTAAGCATACCTGTAAAAATGAGTTTGGGTATGATTTTACTTGGTGTTGGTTTCTTATTTATGGTTGGTGCAGTTATGGAAAGGGGAGATGCTGGTGAGGATACAACTATTAAGGCTGCATTGTGGTGGTTAATAATGACTTACCTTTTTCATACCATCGGTGAGCTTTGTTTATCTCCTATAGGTTTATCTATGATTACAAAATTGGCTCCAGTTCAATTAGCCTCTATGTTGATGGGTGTTTGGTTCTTATCGCCATTTGTTGCTCAAATTATAGGTGGTTATATAGCCGCTTACGTTGAAAAATTAGGTGCTTTTACCATTTTCTTAACCATTGCAGGTTTCGTAATTTTGGCTGGCATAGTGTTATTTTTCTTAGCTAGAAAGTTAGTTACGATGATGCACGGTAGAGGTTAAACTTAATACAGTTTATTTTAAAAAGTCCAAGCAGTTAATATTGCTTGGACTTTTTTGTTAA
>DAIRTB010000507.1:0-2029 GCA_036804105.1 Bacteroidota bacterium
ACACAGCCTTCTTTTGCCAACTCTGTGTTAGGAAAAATGGCTTGTGCTTCTTTTAATAGTGGATTCAAATCTATGTATCTCGCAGAGAAATGTCCTAAAATGAGTTGTTTTGCCGATGTCATTTTGGCAAATGTAGCTGCTTCTTCGCTTGTTGAATGTAAGGTCTGCACAGCTCTTTCAAACATATCTTGCATAAAAGTAGCTTCATGATAGATCAGATCTGTACCAGTTAAAAAATCTGTAAGCTCCGGAAGATAACGGGTATCGCTCACAAAAGCGTAGGAGCGAGGCGGAGGTGGCGCAATGGTAAGCTTACTGTTTTCTACTAAAAAGCCATCTAACATGTGCCAATCTGCACCTTTTTGTAAATATTCGAAGTAGGAAATGGGTACCTGATATCTATTAATCTCCGTCGAGTTTAACTTTCGCTTTTTTGGCTTTTCTTTAAAGAGAAAACCTGTTGTAGGTATACGGTGATTTAGTGGGAAAGTATAAACCTCAATCAGATTGGTTTCGAAAATTTTATGATAGCCATCGTGCTCATTTTGGTGGAATATAATTTCGAAGCGCAATTTCTCGGCTGAAATCCGCTGGTGTACTTCAATTATATCCATCAATCCTGGAGGACCAAAAATGTAAAGCGGTTTGGTTCTTCCATTCAGATTTAAGGAGAAAATCAATCCAACCAAACCGAGGTAATGATCGCCATGGAGGTGGCTAATAAAAATATGGTCTATCTTATGGAATTTTACTTTTAAGCGGATAAGCTGTACTTGCGTACCTTCCCCGCAATCAATCAAATATAAATCTCCATCATGGTTGAGCACTTGAGCGGTAGGAAACCGATCATAAACGGGGGTTGCAGAACTGCTGCCAATTATACTGAGCTCAAAAACCAAAGTAGAAAATTTTTAGTTTTCTGTACTTGCCGATTTATTCAAACTCGCAATAGCCGATGCTACATTCTCTGAAATGTTCAAGATTCCACCTAATTGCGAAATTTCTATAAGTTTAGCTACAGGATTGCTGAGATTGCAGATTACAAAAGTTCCTTCTACGCCTCTAGACAATCTATTACCAACTAGAATAGCGCTTAAGCCAGAAGAATCTACAAACTTAACCTTCTCAAGATCTAAAATAACGTTTACTGCACCCTCTGCATTTAGATATACCAATTCAGATTTTAGTTGTGGTGCAATTATGGTATCTAATCTATCTTCGTCTGGTTGTATAAGAATGTAATTTTCTTGTTTGTCTAGTATTAATTTCATGCTAATTCTTTAAATTACCGCAATATTACGTAACGATTTTTGGATATCCTGCTCTATTTCTTCGTAAATGTTATCAGCGCTATGTTTTTCGAATTTTAAACCCGTTATTTTTTCATAAAGCTCTATATATCTTTCAGAAATCTCATGCACAAATTGATCTGGAATCTCTGGAATTTGTTGATTTTCCTTCCCTTGAAAACCGTTGGCTATCAACCACTGTCTTACAAATTCTTTCGAAAGCTGCTTTTGAGTTTCGCCTCGTTCTTGTCTTTCAGCATAGCCATCTGCATAAAAATATCTGGAGGAATCGGGAGTATGAATCTCATCAATTAGGTAGATTTTATCATCCAATTTACCAAATTCGTATTTCGTATCAACCAGAATCAAACCTTTATCTTCGGCCATTTCTGTGCCTTTGGTAAAAAGTTTTCTGGTAAGGTCTTCAAGAATTAGATAATCGGCTTCAGAAACTATTTTTTGGTTAATGATTTCTTCCCTAGAAATATCCAAATCGTGGCCTTCGTGCGCTTTAGTAGTTGGCGTAATGATGGGCTCAGGCAGCTGATCGTTTTCCTTCAATCCCTCTGGCAACTCAACACCACAAATACTTCTTTTACCCGAGGCGTATTCCCTCCAAGCATGGCCGGCAAGATATCCTCTAATAACCATTTCTACAGGAAAAGGAACACATTTATAGCCTATGGCAACTTGTGGATTTGGCGTATCAATTAACCAGTTAGGAGCAATATGAGCAGTTG